>CAZPXI010000098.1:0-8834 GCA_964590715.1 uncultured Desulfobulbus sp. | reverse complement strand
TGTGGCGGGCGTCATCGTCTTTATTCCGGGTCATGTTTTTGATGCCTGCGCCCAGAATCTCATTAAAGTTACGATCAATGGCCCGGGCCGCAGCAACACAGACATGGTCTTCCTTGTCGGTCAATCCGGCGGCCAGGGTGTAGGCACCTTTACGGAGCGGGAGCAGGGCCAGGGCCTCATAGGCGGCAAAACGGACATTGGCATTCTTGGGCACGGAATCCAGCAGCTTGCGGATGGGCATGATTGCACTGTCATCCCCTATGTCGCCAAGTACGTTCAAGGTGTGAATAACCAGATCGTTATCCTCCTCCCTGAGATTTTCAATCAGAACCGGAACCGCCTTCTCCCCGATCCGGATTAATTCGTCCTTGGCGTAAATCCGCATATGCGCATGATGTGAGCGCAGGGTATCATTGAGTTTTTCCAGCGAAACCTGATCCTGAACGTCGGCAAAAATCCCCAGAATGAGCAGGTCAAGTTCATTATCCGTCCCCATCCGTTCCGCCAGCCGATGCATTGCGGTCGGGGTCCCGACCTGGCCCAGGGCATGAATGGCGGTGATGATCAGCTCTCGGTCGGCCGCATAGAGATAATCGGTCAGGGTGTTGACACTCTGGGGATCACCGATCAGGCCCAGGGTCTCTATAATCATCTTCAGGAACAGACTGTTGTCGGTCTCGCCGAGAAGTTCTATAAGTGCAGGTGTTGCCTCCTCAAACTTCAACTCACCCGCGGTCTCGATCATAACGGTCTTGTCGAGAATTACCGGATTTCTCAGGGCATCAATCAACAGGTCAGGATAGGCTATCAGATGTGAAATAAGGGTCTCGCGAATCACCGGCAGCTCTTTGGCCAGATCAGGGAAGGTGGTCAGGACATGATTGAGCAACGGTATAGTAAAAGCGGCATCCGCCCTGGACAGTTCATACAAGAGGCGATTCTGGGTTTTTTTATCCACACTGGCCAGGTGATCCAAAACCAAACGGGCTTTAAGCGAATCACCGGTTGCAATGTTCGCCTTGATCTCTTCTACCATATGCTGTTCATTCAGTTCCGCCATTCCGCCTCCTTAGGCTGCCGATCACGAGTTAAAAAGACTGCGTTCGTTGGAACGCAGTCTTTTGAGCTGATTTGGAGCCTTGAAAAACTAAAAACCAAAATTTTCATTCAAGGTTTCCTGTTGTTATTCCGGGTACCAGTCTACACCGATGCGTTTCACCACATTGAACCCACCGCTTAATACCATGGTATTCTTTTTGCCGATGTGGTCAAGGAATATTTGCGTTTCATAGGAGCGGGTACCGGCGTCACAGAGGATGATCAGCGTCTTATCCTCCGGGATTTCCGAATAGCGCTCACGCACCTCGTCATAGGGTACAGCCACCCATTTCTCTTTGCCGAACTTTTCGACAAAGGGACCGACTTCAAGCGGATGCCTGATATCCAATGCCGCCCAGTCCGGCTCCAGTGCAAAATCATCCATCCAGGCCAGGAAACGGTCCATGTCCACCTTGCGCAAACGACCGGCACAGAGATTGTCGGCGACAAAAGCTGCGGCATTGATGGAGTCAATTGCAGCAGAGAACGGCGGAGCATAGGCCATCTCGGCGTCTCTGAAATCCTCGATAACGGCACCGTTTGCAATCATAACCGCTGCCGCATCAATACGGGCGGAAATGGAATCATTCATGACCCCGAAGCCCTGCATGCCCAGCACTTTTCGGGAACTCCGATCAAAGACCAGCTGAAAGACGGCAATGGCCTCACCGGGAAAGAAATGGGCCCGGTCCGAAGGTGCGGTCAGGGCATAATCGGCATTAAAACCTTCAGCCAGCGCTGCTTCATAGGTAATGCCGGTTGCGGCGATACAACGATCAAAGGCCTTCATAATAAAAGAACCGACAACGCCTTGGAACCGGCTGGCAAGTCCGGCCATATTATCACCGACAATGCGCCCCTGACGGTTGGCAAGAGAACCAAGGGGGGCATAGGTTTCCTTGCCGGTGACCAGATTGGTGGAGGCGATACAGTCGCCGGCGGCATAAATATCGGGATCACTGGTCTGCAGACATTTATTGACCACGATTCCGCCCCAGGGAGCAACCGTGAGACCGGCCTCCTTTGCCAGTTCGCTGCGTGGCCGAACCCCGGCCGCCATGATCACCAGATCCGCTTCCAGAGTGCGCTCAGGCGTACGGACCCCGGTGACCTTGCCGTTCTCGTCTCCGAGAATAGCTGAAGCCCCTTCGCTGGTGTACACCGCAATATCCTTTTCCAGGAGATGGGTCTTGAGCATGGCAGCAAACTGCCAGTCGACAATCCGCGGCAGCAGCTGGGGCATGAACTCGACCAGCGAGGTATTTACTCCCCACAGGTCGGTCAGGGCCTCGGCCATTTCAACCCCGATGGCCCCGCCGCCGATAACAACGGCGTTGGTCACCTGTCCCTTGGAGATACGTTTCTTTATTTCAATAGCCTTATGGAGGTTGGCAATGGTGAACACTCCGTCCAGATCCACCCCTTCTATGGGCAGGACAAAGGGTTTGGCACCGGTAGCCAGCATCAGTTTATCATAGGACAGCTCCTGTTTTTCTCCGCTGTCCAGGTTCTCGACCTGAACAACCTTGTCCTTGCGATTGATGGCCAGGGCCCTGGTTCGGGTCAGTACATCCACCCCTTTGGCCCGTTTAAAGAAATCAGTATCCCGGACCATGTGAAAGCTGGTTGAACGCAGCTCGGCTTCATCGGAGACATCGCCGCAGACGTAGTAGGGAATGCCGCAGCCGCCATAGGAGATCAGGCTGTCCTGATCAACCACGGTGATATCCCAGTCCGGCTGCAGCCGTTTGAGATGACAGGCGGCCTTAGGGCCGGCGGCAACGCCACCGACAACAACAATTTTCGTACTCATTTTCTCCTCCATGCAATAAGGTTAATAACTCAAAAAGCAAAATAATTTACAGTTTACGGACGGCAGCACGCTCCTCCGGCTTCTGCCGGCCGTGAACAGTAAACTTTTTGGATTGTTCTTATTTTTTTCCTGCGTGCCGATAGAGACGAATGTGCATTTTCTCCATGGTGACCAGCCCCTCGTCAATCGCCGGATCGATTATCTCTAAAAAATCCTCCAGTATCCCCTTTTCATCAACCAGCTCTACGATCACCGGCAAGTCTTCGGAGAGACAGAGAATCGAGGTGGTCTTAATCCTGGAATTGGCCCCATATCCCATCATGCCCCTGGTGACCGTTGCCCCGGCAATCCCGCATTCTCTGGCCTTGATGACAATCCATTCATAGAGACGCTTGCCCTGGTAATGGTCAGCCTCACCAATAATAACACGCAGCAGACAACCTTCCCGCGGTAATTCCATAATGCTCTCCAGAGGTAACTGTTCGCTCAATTTTAGGTAGATGCTGTATTTTTGCGCCCACCTGAATAGTTACAATTTCGGTATGAAGACCTACTTCTACTTTGTCACGCTTTCCTTTTTCCATCTATCCCCGCTGTTATCGGGGATCCAATGGCTATACCATTCTGTTACAGGACAGGCCGCCCTCGTGTACTGGGCACAGGAAGGTATATTGGTTCGTTCGCCTTGCCTGTGGACCCGGATTCCCGCCGCGGGAATGACGAAAAATCAACAAAATATAGTTTTTCGAGTTCATCATAGTTGATGTAACAAGCTACCATCTTGATATTCCGTCACCATCTGGAAAAATTATCTCCAGATCAAAGCGGCAAGCACACGGCCCAGCCAAACCATGGTCACCCCGACAACGACCTGAATCCCGGCATTGAGAATCGCCAGATCAAGCCGGTTATCCCGTATCAGGCCTAAGGTTTCATTGCCGAAGGTCGAAAAGGTCGTAAAGGCGCCGAGTAGTCCGATCAGGACAAACACCCTGGCCTCGGGCGACAGCAAGGATCTGTTTTCAACCAGAAAGGTGAGCAGCCCGATAATAAAACAACCGATCAGGTTCACCGACATGGTGCCGTAAGGGAACACAATGGACCCGCTGCGGTACTGCACCCAGCTGCTGACCAGATAGCGCAGCACTGCACCGACAAAGCCGCCGGCACCGATTATACACAATTTAAGAACGGTTTCCATGGACGTCTACAGTTTCAAGCCCTTCAAAAGGTCGGGCAGCATTTTTTCCATCTCTTTTTTAACGGCCTTGCCTGCCGCCTGTCGGGCAAGATCCGCGATGGCCTCTGAAACCAGTTTTGAATTCAAGTCGGGTTCGTTCAACGTTCCCCGCAACGGGACTTTGATCGTGGCCCCACCCAGCACCCGGAACCCTTCCCGGCCAACCAGTTTTTCAGTGACCGGCACCTCCAGCAGATAATCAAGGCTCTGATCCATACCCACGGAACCGCTGATGGTCATAACCGAATCCGCAACCAGGATATGGAGCGGTGTGCAGCTGATCCGCCCCTGTTTTCCGGTGCAGGTAATTTCACTCTCCTTCAGGGTCAGGGGTTGATCGGCAAGCTTTACCAACGACAAAACCTCCTTAAGCACCCCGCGACTCTCGAGTTCAATCTGACCGACATCAAAAACGGTGGTGAATTTGGCCAGCTGCGAGCCACCGGCAGCCACGGGCCAGTAGAATTCATCCATCCGGGCATCGACTGTTCCCCTCGGGCTGGCCAGCAGGCCGAACAGAGGATGAATTTTTTCCAGCACCGCTTTGGTCAGGGTCCGGTCAAGCTCCACTCCGGAGAGAATCCGTGCCCCCGGGGGCAATGTTATATTGGGCGGCTCCGCATTGATAGCATATGTGCCCTCCACATCTAGACGTCCACCGTTGAGTGCGCCATGAATACCGCTGTTCAAAACGCCGTCTTCAAGCCTTAAAGGCAGTACAATCCGTTCGGCCTCAACACCGGACCAGACAAGGCTGTCGGCCTGAAAGGCGGTGTCCAGGCGGGCGGACTTCAAACCCTCTTTTGTAAGCGGTGTATCGAGTGAAAAATGCTCACGGCGACTGCCGCGCATTTCAAGATTTTTGCCGGTAAAAGCGGCCACCAGACTGCCGACCCGGGAAAAATCGACCTGCTGTTCGCCTTCAAGGACAAGCCGGGGCCCGCCGGTACGGTGCAGCGCGCCTGCAGCCTGAAGAGAGACCGGAGGAGAACCAAAGTCAAGTGCATCAATCTTTAAATCACCTTCAGCAAGCAGCCCGGTGCCCCGGGCGGAAAAGCGAACCGCTTCGCCGTCAAAGATTTTTTTTCCATCCTTCTCCAACCGGCACGCGGGAATATTCAGATCCAGAGAAATCGCAGGCTTGCCCTGCTGCTGATCGGCAGACAGGGAAAACCGGCTCTGCCCGGAAATCCGCATGCCTTTCATTCCATCGGAATTACCGGAGAACAATCCCGGGAGTGCAGCGGTATCAACACGACCCTGCAGTTCTGCACGCCAGGAGTGCAGAGGCTGTTTCAGGTCATCAACAACCAGCTCTTTGATATCAAGATCCGCCGGTGTACTGCGGAGCTGCAGATCCCGGACAGACAGTTTTCGGTTCAGCCGATCATAGGTGGTCAGGCCAAAACCCCGGCTCTGCCAGGTTTTTTTGTTTTGCCCCACAGACAGCTTGCGGATACCGATCGGCGACTTGCCGTCCATGGGCGGCCGTTTCGTCTGCAGAACAATGTTTGTATCCTCGACAACGGTCTTGCCCTGTTTGTATATAAAATTATTTGCCCGAACACCCAGTTCTCGCAGGGCAACCTGGGTTTTAGTTACAAAACCGGAGGCGGAACCGTTCAGATCACCGGCCAGGGTGGTTTTGGGAGGCAGAAGCTGGAGATTGTGCATCAACCCGGCCAGCCGCTCAAGGTTCAGCCGGGTTGTGAGATCATAGCCGGTGGTAATAGAGGTTCCGGCACGTTTCAGTTTTTTGGCTCTTATTGAAAAAGTGCCCGGCCAGACGGTGCCTTCCAGCTGCAGATCGCCGCTCTCCCGGCCCTGTATCCAGGTTTCCGGGAGTGTCAGGGTGCCGTTTATGCTCAAAGGATGTTCAGGAAGTATGACCTTTCCATCTTTTAAGAGTACGAGGTTCGAGCTCTTCGCCTGCAGGTCTACTCCATAACGACTCTCCTTTATCAAGCGGGATGTCGCCTGCAGTTCGAGCTTTCCCTTACCGGTCCATGGCAGGGTAAAGAGTTTACCCAGCTCAAGACTTGCCTTTTCAAGATCCGCTTCAGCCTGCATGGAAAAATCAGTGCGCGTCCCTTTGCCCTCGGCCTTGAGGAACGAAGTCGTAAAATCCAGTTGTTTGATCTTCATCGTACCGGCGGTTTGTTCTCCGGCAAAGGTGAGAGTAAGCGGTTGTTCCCAGGAAAAGGGCTGATTATTCAATACGCCCTGGAGTACATCAACAGCACCATCGGCGGAGAGTTGTTGCCGGTCTCCCTGTCGGCTCAGTTCAGCGGAGATTTTCAACTCGCCCCTGGTCAGCGAAGCTTCCTGCCGGCCATGGAAAATATGCGGCAACTGGGTAAAGAGCACCGGCAAACGAAGCAATCCTGTCAGCCCGACCCGACCGCTGTTCCTGCCGTATTCGCCGTTCATGGAAACCCTGCCGGGATCGCCCTCAAGATCAAACCGGGCTATACGCCAGTCATCCCGGCCTTTTTTACTGCCGTCAATGGCAAGCGATATTTTTTGAAATCGGGGATGATCCGCGCCCAAAAAGCCGCCGGAAAGCTCCAGATCCGTACAGTCAAGACTGCCGACGATATCCAGGTTGTCTGTTCCGGCTCCGGTTATGGTCAGTTCGCCATTTAACAGGCCGGATCCGCGGGGAACTTCCGTCCGCCGGGCGGCAATGGACAGCAGAGGGGCAAGCTGCAGATCGGAAATCTTCAGCTCCATGCGAGCAACCAGCGTATCGAGAATGTTAGAGCGCCTGGCCGGCAAATTAATAAACCCACCGGCCAGCAGCGTACCATTACCGCCTGCGGCCAGCCACTGCAGGGAATATTTCACCGTTCCGGCCACCAATGAAGAAGTCACTGAAAAGATTCCATCCGCACCGGAAGATGAATCTTCCTGCCCTTTGACGATACCCCGGCCCTTTTCGACCACAAGGGAGACGACTAGGGCGTCCCAGAACGGAGGTTTAGCCTCATCAGGAGTTGCAGCAGGCAATGCTTTTTTTTGTCTCTTTTTCTGCGCCGTATCGGGGGCTACGGTGGGAGTGGTGGCGGGTGATGAAGAGGCATCAGCCTTTTGGTTGCCGATAATCACAACGGGTTGCCGCACCCGAATGGTGCCGAGGTTTTTCGGCGCAGCCAGCAGGGCCAGCAACCCCTGGCTGCCGCGCACCTGATCGATCTTCAGCTCCAGGCCACGTTCAGTATCTACATAGTCCACATCCGAACAGACAAGCCCCTGCAGCCAGCCGATAGCACAGTCTGCGATCTTCAAACTCGCTGGAGCTGACTGAGCGTTTATCCGGGCAAGAACCGTGTCCAGAACACGTTGGGAGGAGAGCAGCGTCGGCAGGAAAGCAAGCAGACCAAGAAGAAGAATCCCTGTACTGACAAGAACAATGGTTATTTTTTTCTTCACGGCTTCCAGTTCACCAACACTTGACAAATCGCAACGCTGCAGAGAGGGGAATTCATACGCCGAGAGCTCTCTTTATGCAGAAAATGCAGAGACGGAACACTCCCAATCTCCATAGTATGCATATGAACTCTTACGACAAATCACCTTGCCGTGAAACTTGAAGATTGTCAATACCTTCTTCCTGAAAACAGGCGGGGGTCAAATCTTTATCCTTGACATTGCGGTCGATCATTTTCCAGCTCATGGAACATAGTGGTGCTGCGTATTTCTCAGTGCTCTGCACAATTTTTAGATAAACCATGCCCCGGCGCGCCGGACACAATGATGATACCGCAGAGCGGATGTCGCGAGGTTGGGGGGAACGGATCCGCAGTATTCACACCGCAGGCGGAAACTGTTCTGACTTCTGCCCTCTATACTCTGACTTCTGTTTTCGGATAAACCTGATTTTCGGTTAAACGCAGAGATCGTCAAGCGGGCAAACCGTCCGGGAGGAATAACATACGCCCCCAGCTGTCAAGGATAAAGATTTGACCCCCATCATCCCATCATCGGTTCATACTCATCCAATACCTCAGCCGGCACTTTCGCGTGCTGAGGATTGGTGGTAATCAGATTTTTCAATAAGCCTGAACGTCATATTTTAATAGTAATCTTGGCAAGATATCGTCAAGATTAAATACTTCCTCATCTGTAAGTTCTATTAAATTGAATCCATATTTTTTATAAATTTCTTGCTTTGCCTTTTTTCGTGCAAGATATTTTGGGTTGTTTTCATAACCCCAAAATTCAATATAGACTTTTCCTGTGGGTATATAAAAATCTGAATAAACATCTTCCTCTATCGGTAATTTTCGTTCATAAGCATGTACGATTTCAGCCATATATAGCCAATTATCTATAAGCATCTCAGCTTTTGAACGAACAAAATGTCCATCTGTGGCACGATGTTTTGCTTCAAATTTTTCTCTAAAGTCATTCTGTACTTCTTTTTTCTTGGTTTCTGCGGGGAGTTCTACTGCTTTTGTTCCTTGTATATCTTGAATTGTACTCGTCAGTACCTTTGATTTTATTATTGATGCTGGCCAGCGTATATATGGAATACCTGATTTTTTGTCTTCTGCTTGTAAACCACCAATTTTTTCCCCTTGGAGAGTAACACGCCAACCTTTTATAGCTTTTTGTGCCCAGCCTAATTCAGAAAGAATGTAATTGATTTTGTTTGCAGACAAATTGAATTCTTTACCTATA
>CAZPXI010000097.1:0-8860 GCA_964590715.1 uncultured Desulfobulbus sp. | reverse complement strand
AGGGCCTCTTCCACTGTTGTCTCCCCGGCCATCACTTTGCGCCAGGCGTCCTCGCGTAGAGTGGTCATGCCTTCTCGAATCGCAACCTGACGCAGATCGGAGTCCGTGGCCCGGTCTGCGACCAGTTTTTTCATCTTCTCGGTCATGGGGAAGATCTCAAACACACCCAGGCGGCCGGAATAGCCGGTTCCGCGGCACTGACGGCATCCTTTGCCCCGATACAGCTCCAGAACCTCCTTACCGGCTACCGGAAAGCCAAGCTTCTGCATTTCTTCAGCCCCAACGGTATATTTTTCCGTACAATTTGAACAGATACGGCGGACCAGTCGTTGCGCCAGGGCGCCAAGCATAGTTGAGCCGATCAGGAAAGGCTCAAGCCCGAGGTCCTCCAGCCGAATGATAGTGGAAACCGCATCATTGGTATGGAGGGTTGAAAACACCAGGTGCCCGGTCAGGGCCGCCTGCACGGCATGGGTGGCGGTTTCCAGATCACGGATCTCACCGATCATGATAATATCGGGATCCTGACGCAGAATATTACGAAGAATAGAGGAAAAGGTCACTCCAATCTGTGTCTGCACGGAAATCTGATTAAAGTCCTCGTGAACCATCTCCACCGGATCTTCAACGGTCACGATGTTTGTCTCCGGGCTGGCGACCTGTTTCAGGGTGGAATACAGGGTGGTGGATTTACCGCTGCCGGTGGGACCGGTGACCAGGACAATCCCGTGCGGTGCGGTCATAAAATTATTATACACCACCCGGTCACGCCGGGAAAAACCGAGCTCGTCCAGATTCTGGAAGATAACATCGGGATCAAGAATACGCATGACCGTTTTTTCGCCAAAAGAGACCGGAACCGTGGAAACACGCAGCTCCGCCTCTTTGCCCTTCTGATGGCCGATCTTGATTCGCCCGTCCTGGGGCCGCCGTTTTTCGGCAATATCCATCCGGGCAAGCGATTTAATCCGGGAGGTAATGGCAGAATGTACGGCTTTAGGCAGTTTATAGATGGTGTGGAGCACGCCGTCGATACGAAACCGGATCAGGCAGATATTCCGCTTGGGCTCCACATGAATATCACTGGCCCGCTGTTCCAGAGCATAGGAAAAGAGATGGTTCACGGCCGCTTTAATGTGCTGGTCGCTTGAGGTCAACTCCCTGGTGGAAGACAGGCGAACATACTGTTCCAGGTTGCCGATATCTACGGTCGTCGCCTTGCCGGTATCGCCGAACTGGGTCTCGGCAGCACTGATTGAACGTTGAAAACCGAAGAATTCAGCAAGGATCTTTTTTATATCACTGCGGGTGGAGAGGTAGGGTCTGACCTTCACCTGGTTGGCCCGCTCGATGTCCTCAAGCACGACCTGATTGTCCGGGTTATAGGAGACAACCTCTAAAATTCCGTCATGCAGCTCAAAAGGCAGGATCAGGTGATTAATTGCAAAAGATTTCGGGATCGTCTTGGTGACGATATCCATATCAAGATCAAGCGGATCAAGCTTTTTAAAAGGGATCTTCAAGGCCCTGCTGACCGCCCGCATGATGATTTCTTCGCTCAGCACCGCGCCTTTTTTTGCCGGCGGCTCAAGCTGCAGTGAAACGATGATGTCGACCAGATCGGGATATCCCCGGTCAAGCTTGCACAGATCCTCTTGTCGGCGTCCGCCGTGCCTCTTGAGAAGCTTCTGACGCTGTTTGCCTTTCTGCAGAGTAATAAACTGCCGCTGCTCTTTACTGAGCAACCCCTGGCCCATCAAAAGATCAAGCAACTGTTCACTGTTCAGCAAGCTCATACTTATACCGGAAAGAGAACCCGAAACGCCATGCTTCGGGAAGGATGTTCATAACTGGTTGCGGCTGTTCCCAAAAAAATCACTCATATAAAAAATCCCCACTGTTTTATATTGCCACATTCCAGGAAACGGGAACAGAGTTATTTTTCCGCAGAGAGAAATTTTAAATGGCGAGAAGGTTTGTCCCGGTCAGAGAACAACCTTGATCAGGACAAAGCCGCCGATGAGCAAGCCGAGAAAGACAAGGGTGAGAATATTGAAATATTTATTAATAAAATGCTGCACAGGGGCTCCGAACTTGTAAATCAACGCCGAGACGAGAAAAAACCTGGCAGACCTGGCCACGAGCGAGACCACCATAAAGGTGACAAAATCAATCTTAAAGGCACCGGCGGTGATGGTGAACAGCTTGTAGGGCAGCGGGGTAAAACCGGCTGCACCGACGGCCAGGGCGTCATACTGCTGATAGAGTCCCTGAACCACGGCATACTTGTCCTGCAGTCCGTACAGATTCAGAATCGACTGGCCAACCGTATCCATGAAGCCAAGGCCCAGACCGTAGCCAAGTGCCCCGCCTAAAACCGAACCGACTGAACAAATCAGGGCGAACTTAAACGACTTCTTCGGTGCCCCCACGCAGAGGGCAATCAGAAAGACATCGGGCGGAATGGGAAAGAAAGAGGACTCTGCCACGGCAATAAAAAAAAGTGCCCAAACACCGGCCGGGGTCTGAATCCACTCCATGCACCGGTTGTAGATCCGCTGCAGCAGGGAGAGTTTTTGCGAAATATCAGCCTCAGCTTGCCCAGCCATGGTTTCCTATCAGGTTGACAAATCGTACGTGTTCAATGGTTCGGACGGAAACATCTCCATCCAGTTTTTCCACAAGCTGCAGTTCCTGCACATCCTGGCGGCCCACCGGAATCACCATTCTGCCCGGGTCGGCAAGCTGTTCCACCAGCGGATCAGGGATTTCCGGCCCGCCGGCAGTCACCAGGATACCGTCAAACGGTGCCTCAGCGGCCCAGCCGATAGTGCCATCATCAATTCTTGATATAATATTGTGGTAATGGAGCCGGTCAAAGATTTTTCGCGCCCGCACCAGCAGGGAATCAATACGTTCAATAGTGTACACCTTTTCACAGACCCGAGACAGCACTGCAGCCTGATAGCCGGAACCGGTACCGATCTCCAGGACTTTTTCCTTGCCGGTCAGCTGCAGGGCCTGGGTCATAAGGGCGACAATATAGGGTTGGGAGATGGTCTGACCTGCGCCGATCGGCAAGGGATGATCGCCATAGGCTTTGGCACCCATGGCATCGTCAACAAATTCATGGCGCGGCACTTTACGCATGGCCGCAAGGGTGGCCGGGTCATTGATTCCCCGGGGGATAAGCTGTTCATCAACCATCCGCTCCCGGTTGATATCAAAGGTTGTTGCGCTCACTTGATCTCTTGCCAGGTAAAATCATCGGCCCAGGCCTGGTCGGCCTCACTGAAGGTACGAAACTGGCAATCCGTCACCAGATCACCGTTTAAGGTGATAACAATCATCTCATAGCCGTCACCGCCGACCCAGGATCCGGCCACCGGCAAACGGGCAAGGATTCCCCGCTGCTCTTCATAGTAGACCAGTTCTTCAACCCCGGGCGAAACGGTACGTTGACCGTTTGGTTCGCCAAGATAAAGCAGGACATCCTTTTTTGTCGAGATTCCAGGCTTGATTAACGAGGCATCGGAGGCCAGATGTCTGACTGGTTTTGAGTAACAGCCGGACAGCAGTACCAGAATTATGGACAGGATCAAAAGGGAAGAACGCATAACATTTCTCCGTTACGACAAAAAAGAAAGCCTCACCATTAAAAAAAGGTTGAGTCCATATATCATGAACACAACCTTTTTCCAAGGCAAGAGTCGGTGCGCGACGACAAGAAGAGTTATTCGTCTCCGGCAATCTGCTCCAGAATACGATAACTGCGACTGACCATCTGCTGAGAATCAACCAGCAGACCCGCCTGGATCATTGCATTATCAAAAACCTGTTCAGCAATGTCTCTGGCAAAATCAGCATTGGTCTCTTTTAAGCCGACGATTTTTTTCATGAGTGGACTGGCCGGGTTGATCTCCAGATCTTTTTTCCCGGCCATGGCCAGATTTTCCTCTCCCTGGGCCTGCATGATCCGCTCCATGGAGGATGTCATGTATCCATCCACATTGACAATCATGGCCGGAGAGTCCACTAGGCGATTCGAGCTTTTCACCTCTTTAACCCGGTCGCCCAGCACTTCCTTCAAAAAGCTGCAGAGTGCTTCAACCTGGGCGGCTTCTAGTTTTTCACCCTGTTCCTTGTCGCTCTCCTTATCCGCATCAGTTTTCACCTCAGGCAGGCGAAGATCGGCCCGGTCAGCGGAAACAAGTTTTTTACCATCATATTCACCCAGGTGATTGAGGACAAAATCATCAATCGGCTCCAGGGTGTAGAGAATCTCTACCTCTCGTTTCTTAAACATTTCGACATAGGGACCGTATTCAATCGCAGTGCGGCTGGGACCGTTGATATAGTAAATCTCATCCTGTCCCTCTTTCATCCGCCCGACATACTCATCAAGGGAGATCATCTGCCCGGCTTCTGCGGCCGAAGATTCAAAACGCAGCAGCTTGCCGAGATCCTTCTGGAATTCAAAATCAGAGGTAACCCCCTCCTTGAGGAAAATACCGAAAGTCTTCCAGAACTGCAGGTATTTCTCACTGTCCTTACCCGCCTCTTCGGCAAGAAACTTGATAAACCGCTTGGTAATGACCCGGCGCAGCTTCATCACCAGCGCGTTATCCTGCAAGGACTGACGGGAGATATTTAAAGGCAGGTCTTCGGAGTCAATAACGCCCTTTAAGAAACGCAGCCATTCCGGGAGGATATTTTCGCTATGCTGGTCAATCAGCACCTTCTGGCAATAGAGATTCACGCCCGGCTGCATGCGGCCCATGCCCAGGGTTTCAAAATTCTCCCGAGGCACATAGAGCAGGGTGTTGATAGCCAGCGGTGCATCGGCTGAAAAATGCAACGTATACAGGGGTTCGTCCACGGCATTGCCGATGAACTTATAAAACTCCGTATACTCTTCCTCGGTAATCTCGTTCTTTGACCGGGTCCAGATGGCCTGGACGGTGTTGACGGTCTTGCCCTCAACTTTAACCGGGAAAGGGACAAAGGTGGAATACTGGGTAATAATACGCTCCAGTGTAAACTTGGTTCCATACTCCTGGGCATCATCCTTGAGCTCAATGATAATTTTTGTTCCCCGGTGCAATCCCTCACAGGGCTTGATCGAATAGGTACCGCCGCCGTCTGATTCCCATTCATACCCTTCGGAACCGTCCCAGGATCTGGTCTGAACCCGGACCGTTTTGGCAGCCATGAACGCGGAATAGAATCCGACCCCGAACTGGCCGATCAGGTTGACATCCTTTTTTGCCGCCTCGGCCAGTTCTTCCAGGAAATGGCCCGAACCGGAATGGGCAATAGTGCCGAGATTGGTCTCAAGCTCCTCTTTGGTCATTCCAATTCCGGTATCGGTGATGGTCAGGGTGTGTTTTTTGTCATCACAGTCAATACTGATCTCAAGCGGTACATGGGCATCAAACTCCGGTTTTTCCACCAGACTCAGGTGCCGATATTTTTCCAGGGCATCGGCTGCATTTGAAACCAGTTCCCGTACAAAAATATCCCGCTCGGTATAGAGGGAGTTGATAACAATATCAAGGACCTTTCGTGTTTCCGCCTGAAACTGCTTTGTTTCAACCTGTGCTTCCGTCATGGTGCGCTTCCTCTTTTTTTATGGTTGGACATTCGATTATTAACGATATAGAGTACCCGTTTACAGATTCCTTCGGATTGAAATCTATTGTTCGGCCAATACAAATAAGCATGATTATTTCCCTGTCAAGAGGTGGCCGGGTGACAAAACAAATTCAATATTACCAGTAACCTTCCCATGACCAGCCCATCCCATGACGTTCTCATTGTCGGTGCCGGCCTGTCCGGCCTGAGTGTTGCCCGATTTCTGCGAGACAAACAGCCGGGGCTCAAACTGTTGCTCCTTGAAAAAAACAATCATCCAGGCGGCGCCATCAGCAGCCACAGTGAAGAGGGCTATCTTGCGGAATGGGGCGCCCACGGATTTCTCGACAACTGCCTGGAGAGCCGGGTTCTCATTCATATTGCCGGGCTCAAACAGGAAGTCGAAAAGGCCCCGCTCAAAGAGTTTGTCCGCTACGTCTGCCTGGACAGCGCGCTCAAGCTTATCCCTCAAAGCCCGCCAAAGATCATTAAAGCGCCTTTGATCCCATTTTCAGCCAAATTACGCATCCTGGCCGACCTGTGGAAGAAACCGCTGCCGGGCGAACCTACGGTTGCCGACTGGGTGGAATATCGGTTCGGCAAGGCGCTGATTCCCTTTGCCGATGCCGTCTTCACCGGGACCTATGCCGGTGATATCAACAGGTTGACCATAGATTCGGTCATGGCCGGGGTCCGGGATATTGAAAAAGAATCCGGCTCGGTTCTCCGCGGCCTGTGGAAGAAGGCCCAGGCAAAGAAAAGAGAAGGGGAAGAGAAAGCAGGACTCCCGGCCATGATCAGCTTCAGAGCCGGCATGGGACGTCTTCCCCAGGGACTTGCCAACACCCTTGAAGCCAACCGGGAAATCATGTATCGAACGTCGGTTAAAAAAATCAGCCAGGTGGAGGGCGGCTGGCAGGTCACAACCGACCAGAACAGCTTCAGCGGTCGTCATCTTGTGCTTGCTCTACCCGTCAATGCGAGCCTGCCGCTGCTCACGGAAGTGGAAACCCTCAAGCCGCCGCCCATGGATCGCCTTGCCGAGGCCCGGATAGCCACGGTGGCCCTGGGCTTTACCGAACAGGCCAACATCCCCTTCGGCTTTGGCTATCTGGCCCCGGAATCAGAACAGCGTTTCACCCTGGGCGCCCTCTTTTCCTCGCACATGTTTCCAGGGCGGGCCCCGGCGGGCCATCAACTGCTTGAGGCCCTGGTTGGCGGACGCAGGCATCCGGAACGACTGGAAATGGATGATGACGAGTTGATTCACGAGGTGTACCGGGATCTGGCCCAGCTCATGGACCTGCCGAAACCACCTTCTTTTGCCCGGGTACTCAGGCCGCCCGGCGGCATTCCGCAGCTGGAATCAGGCTACCCGGCCCTGCTTTCCTGGCGCCGGGATCTACATGCGGATCAAAGCAATCTCCATGTCTGCGGCTTTGGCTGGAAGGGAATCGGTATCAACGATATGACAAAAGAGGCATGGTCGGCAGCAAAAAGAATACTGACCGACCATATGGAACAGGAAAAAACCGAGTTGAAAGGCATATATTTTTGACGGATTCGAAAAAACTCCGATTTTTCGTTATCTCGTCATTTACGCGGGAGATAAGACTTTTCACGAACCTATCACTTGTAATCACTTCTTCAACTTGCTGCAGAGCAGGTCAATCTGCTCCCGAACGGAGGTCTTGCGGGTTCTGTTCAGAGTAATCACCTTGATGGCATGGAGCACGGTCGAATGATCCCGGTTATACAGCGCACCGATATCGGCCAGTGACTGTTCGGTCAATTTACGGGTCAGATACATACCGACCTGACGGGGAAAGGTAATCGAGCGCTTGCGGGACTTGGATTTCAAGTCCTCAACACTGACATTGTACTGACAGCCGATAAGGTCCCGGATAATCTTGCCGTCCAGTTGGGTGGGCCCCCCCATGAGCCCATGCAGCACCTCGCGTACCAGCGCCATATCCGGTGGTCCGTTGCGTAGACAGGCTTTGGCCCGAATGCCGACCAGGGCGCTTTCAGTCCTTCTGATGTCTCCCTTCAGGCGACGGGCAAGCAAATCTACCATTTCATCGGAAAGCTCCAGATCGTGATTTCCGGCCTTATGGCGAATGATTCTGGCCCGGGTTTCATATTCCGGGGCCTGAATTCCGGCCACCAGGCCTGAGGTCATACGGGAACGAAAATCCTCGTCCAGGCCTTCAAGCTTGCGGGGTGCAACCGCAGAGGTCAGGATAACCCGTCGTCCGGATTTGATCAGGTAATCAAGCACGGTGTTGAGTTCTTCCTGGGTCTTATTCTTACCCGCCAAAACGTGAACATCCTCAACAAGCAGCATGTCGCAGTTTCTCACATACTTATGACTGAACTGCTCCATGGTCTTTGAACGGATATTTTTAACCATTTCAGCAGAAAACTGCTGAGCGGTTAAATAATGGAGGCGGGTGGAAGGGGCGCTGTCAAAAACCTGATGGACCACGGCCTGGGTCAGATGGCTCTTGCCAAGACCGGTAGAACTGTTCATAAACAGACAGTTTCCAAATGAATTGTCCCCCCTGGCCAAAGCGTCGCAGGCGGAGCGGGCCACCACATTCGACTCGCCGACCATAAACTGATCAAAGGTGTAGGCCGGGTGCAGGGAGCGGATACGGTTTACAGAAGGAGTTGTCCCGGGCAGGCGGAGTTGACCCCGCCTTGTGTCCTCAAGTGCAAGCGCGGCCTTACCGGAAACGGAAAGCTGCACGGCAAACGAAGTCCCGGAGACCTCTTCGGCGGTGTTGCGAATCAAATCAAGGTACCTGTCTTCAATCCAGGAACAAAAAAACCGATCCGGAGCAGCAAGCTGCAATTCCCCCTCCCTGTCTTTTTCACAGGAAAGCGGTTTGATCCACAAGCTGTACTCATTTTCAGGTAAGACTTGATGCAAAGATTCCTTGATCGTTTTCCACAGCATACGTGCTACCTTCCCCTCTTTAACTCTCAACGAAAAAATTCTTCAGCAAATGGTCAGAGCAGACTCTATTTGCCCTGTCATGACGGAGACAACCGTCCTTAATTTTGATACGCAATTGATACTGAAAAAGCAGCCCCCGGTCAAAACCGGTTTGACCTGATTTGAGGTAAAGAACATCCCTAACACAAACAAAATATAAGCCCCTGCAGCGAACAGGGTTTGCAAAGATTGATAGCTTCAAAGGGGCCTCAATCCGTATTTTTC
>CAZPXI010000096.1:0-8878 GCA_964590715.1 uncultured Desulfobulbus sp. | reverse complement strand
CCATGACATTGGCGTACTGAAACCCGAAACGCACCGCCTGCCAGAGGAAGGCCTCCACTAAGCGCGAGTTGCCGCGCTTGAACACCTCACCGCCGATAACCTGGATGCACTGGAGAGAGGTATGGGGATATTTACGGACATTGGCCTTGAGCAGTTGAAAGGTGGTGACAAAAAACTGTTCGATCTCCTCAAAGCTCTGCTTGCGGATCAGCTGGACCAGGGAGCGGTTGATTTCACGCAGGGTCTCTTCATGGATCAGATACAGGCCGGCGGTGTCCATGATCCTGAAAAGAAACAGCAGCTTACGATTCTCAACAAAGGGCGCGCCCTCTCCCTGAACCAGATCAGCCGCCAGCTTGCCGGGGATTTCACGATAGAGGCGAACCACATCCATATGGGCCGGGAGCTGTAAAATTTCCTGCAGAGCCGTCAACGGATCCCGGTCTACGTCGATCTTCCGTAACGCCTGCAGGTGTCGTTCTATCCGGGCATGGGATATGGCGGAAAGCAACGGTCCGGCCTGCCAGTCGCGACAGTATTCACCGCAGCGTTCTTCAAACCAGGGCAGCGGGTCTTCCTCACTCAGCCAGTAGTGGTAATTCAAGGCCAAAATCTTCTGCATCAATCGGGCAATGGGGCCGTAATCAAAATCGACCGTCTCCCGATCCCGGGCAAACCCGATCAGACGCAGGGCCATTTTTTTCATAGGATGGTGGCCCTGGACCATATACATCATGACCTGCTGGTCAATATCGTCAAGCCTCGACAAATGGATGAAAAACTCATTTAAAACGGATTGATATCGGAGTAGAGACGGATAATCCAGGCTATTGATAAGCTTGTCGGTGTAGGCAAGCATGGCCTCCATGATCATACGGACCAGCTTGCCGTTTTTATGAGAGTCCTCCAGGGCCTCAAAAAAAATGCCGGTGAACAGGGCAAAGGCCTCCGGCCCCTGTTCATGAGTACGATAATGATTGAGATTTTTCAGGACAAAGGCACGGAGCTCGGGAATGATCAGCTGCCAGTTCCGATACGGATGACTGACCTCGTACAACAGGCCCTCCAGTTTAACGGACAGGCCCTGAAACCTGGCCACGATATCCTGCAGGGGGAAAAAAGCCTTGTCGATAACCACCTGACCGGCGGTTTCCTGCAGGTTGGCCTTCAGTGCTCCGGATTCGATACCGGGTGATGATTGTTGTTGACTCATAAATGCCTCATTTAAATGAACAGGCTATTCGGACCGGTGCCCCCGCTTCTGTTGAATACCACCAATCCAAATCCCATATCGTAGTTACGCAACCGGAAGAATAAGGGTAAAGGTTGTCCCCTGATCAGGTGAAGAGGTAACCTTGATCTCTCCCTTGTGGTTCTTGACGATACCATAGGACACCGACAGGCCCAGCCCGGTGCCCGAGACCTCCGGCTTGGTGGAGAAAAAGGGCATAAAGATATCCTCCTGGTTTTCCTGGCCGATACCTGCCCCGGTATCATGGATGGTTATGACGACCTTCTTCTTCTCCATCTCCGTCCCGATTGTCACGATCCCGCCGGTCGCCTGCATGGATTCCGCCGCATTGAGAAGCAGGTTCACCAGAACCTGTTTTATCTGATCTTCGATAGCCATTACGGGGGGGATGTCGGCGTCATACTCCTTAATGACCTCAATCTTTCGTGAGTTTAAAAAAGATTTCTGAAAGAGGAGAATATCATTTATGAGTTGATGTAGGGCAACAGGTGTCATCTGGCCCGACGAAGGGCGATAGAAACACTTCAGGTCACGGATGAGTTTTTTCATCCGGCCGCACTCTTCCAGGCCCAGGTCCAGCAGACGCTGATGTTCCTCATCAAGACAGGAATTCCTCTTCAGGTCACCCAGCAAAAAGCTGATTCCCATCAACGGGTTGCCGAACTCATGGGCGATGGATGAAGACAGGATGCCGATAGCCTCCATCTTCTGGGCCTGGTGGAGGCGATGTTCACGCTCTTTTACAGCCTTGGTCATAAGGTTAAACACCTCGGCCAGCCTGCGAATCTCAAAGACTCCGGCAACCTTTGCTTTCTGGTCAAAATCACCCTGGGCCACATGCTCAGCCACCGCCATCATGTCCTCAAGAGGACGGGTAACCGCAGCGGAAAAAAAGAAAATCAGAACGGATATAATAAAGAGCGCGATCACGGTTACCGTGGTGATCTTTTCCTTCATGGAGACAAGGCCATCCTGAACATATCCGATATCCAGAACGATATTACACCAGCCGATGATCGTATCGCCAATCCGGATGGGAAGCAATGTTTTTGCCAGACCCGTCTTGAAATCAACCTGAATATCCCCCTGGTCGGGCTGCGGGGGGCCCGCGTCCTCATCGGGAACGGTCAATACATCACCGAGATGTTCGGCCTCGGTATCGGCAATGATCGTTCCGTTGGGCGTAGTCACGGTAATCGATTCAACATGTACTCTCTTCTGGAAGGACATGATGCTGTCCTGCAAAGAGGCATAGTTTTCGGTGATGATGAAATCGGCCTCGGCGGAGGCAACATTTTCAGCCACGGTGACTGCATAGTGGTGCAGATGAACCATAGCCGACTCTTTATACTGTACCGTGAAAAACCAAGAAATAATTGCGATCACTGGCAGAATCGACAAGGTCACCGCCAGGATGAGAACAAAGCGGAGCCTGGGGCTGGAAAAACTCACGGCTGCTCCATCCTGAGCACTTCCTTCTGCCTTTGCAGGCGGAGGACTTCCAAATCATCACAGGTGACAAGATCAAACCCTTTGATATTCAAGCTCTTGAGGATAGCAGCTGTTTCAGGTCTGTCCATGGTTATTGAGGCAAGAACGGTTCCGATTTTTTCCCGCATGACCGGATCCATATCCGAGCGCACGGCAAAGGGGAACTGGGGATTTTCCCGGGAGGTATAGATAACCTTTAATTTTTTCTTCACGTCGACAAAGGCCGGTTTCTGCAGGGCATCGAGCCGGATTGCCCCGGCATCATCCTGACCACTGAGAACGGCATAGATAACCGAGTCGAACTTGCCGCGGAAATGTACATCCACGTCACTTTCCGGATCAATCCCTTTGGCACGCAGAGCCATTTCCTGCAGTTTGTAGCCGCCTCTGTCCTTGACATTGACAGCCGCCATGGTTTTACCCCGCAGCTGCTCAATGGTATCGATCCCGCTGTCTTTGCGGACAATAATACCGGCTCGAAACGGTGGAAACCCTCTGGCAACTACATCGTATCCGGCCCTGTCATGGGCCTTGAAGTAAAAAGTACTGCCCAAAACAATAATATCGTATTTCTTAGCATACACCCGCTGCAGGTACTGTTCATAACCATCAGCCGTAACCACCCGGACTCTTTTACCCAGCTTTTGCATCAGCAATAAGGCAATCGGGTTATAGAGCTCCACAACGGTCCTCGGACTCTTATAGGGGATAACACCAAGCCTCAGCCAGTCGTCATTATGATCGGCAGCGGCGGCAGATGTCAGTATAAAAAAAAAGAACCCGAAAAGTGTTATTTTTATCTTTTTCATTCCTTCTTCCGCAAACACAATAAAGGATGAGCAACGACCCTGGCGATAAGCAGCCACACTCTCGCGACTCAACTGTATTTCGATCTTATAGGATGCAAGAATGGAAGTCAATCGGGACAACAGTGGAAAATCCGCCGGGAGCCAAAAACAGGCACAGGAATGCAATGAGGTGGTTTCCGCAGGAAGTTTTCGGGACAGATTTCCCGACAGGCGGCAGTTCAGGAAACCGGCTGGTCCAGGATCTCGCGGACGGCCCGGCCAAGTTCGTACCCGACAACAGGTTTTGCAACAAAACGACGAATACCGATTGCCAGTGCATCCTGCTCGGAAACCAGGGCGCTGTAGCCGGTGCAAAGTATAATCGGGAACCCGGGCCGCAGAGCAAGAACCTTTTCCGCCAGCTCAATCCCGCTCAGGCGGGGCATGGTCTGATCGGTTATGAGCAGATCAAACCGACCGGGTTGCTGTTGCAGGGTTTCCCAGGCCTCCACACTGTCGGTGGTAACGGTTACATAATAACCAAGACTTTCCAGGGCAATCTTCTGCACGCTGACGATACTGCTCTCGTCGTCAACCAGTAGAATCTGTTCACTGCCGGAAATCTTTTCGTCAGTCCTCACTGACGGTGCCTGCTCGTCCTTCAAGGATGGAATAAAAACTTCCACCACCGTACCGGTTCCCGGCACACTCTCCACCCGAATCATACCATGATAGTCACGGACTATACCATGGAGGACAGCCAGGCCGAGACCGCTGCCGCTTCCCACCTCTTTGGTCGTATAATAAGGATCAAAGACCCGATGCTGGGTTATCTGATCCATGCCTGAGCCGGTATCACGGACCGACAGGACGACAAAAGATCCGGCCTTTACCCCCTGTTCCGGTATATCTTTCGTTTCTAGATGCCGACGCCGGAGCTCAACCGTCAACATTCCTTTTTCATTCTTCATCGCATGAAGGGCATTGGTGCACAGCTCAACCACAATCTGATATATTCTGGTCGGGTCGGCAACAACGATTCCACTCTCGCCCTCAATGGTTTCTTTAATCGAAACGGTTGCCGGAAACGAAGACCGCAGCATCTTCACGGCCTCTTTCACAATAAGATAGGGTTCAAAAGGCTGCAGTTTATGCTCTGATTTCCGGCTGAATGCAAGCAGCTGCTTGACCAGCTGCGAGGCTCTCCTGCCGGCCTTGACTATCTGATCCAGGTTTTCCCCGGGATCCTTTCCAGTCTTGAGGCCATATTTGCTGATCTCCGCCGAACCGAGAATAACGGTCAGCAGATTGTTGAAATCATGAGCAATGCCACCGGCAAGCGTACCGATTGCTTCCATCTTGTGGGCCTGGAGCAGGTGTTCTTCAAGACGTTTCTGCTCGGTGACGTCTTTGGCGGTATAGACGAGGTGGGTAATCCGGCCATGTTCCCCGATAACAGGCGATGACGTGACCTGAAAAAACCGGTTCCACAATGTATGCTCTATGATCCTGGTATGGCTGCAGGCATCGGACAAGGTCTCCAGGATCGGACAATCGTCACAGGGCACTTCACTATGCCGGAAGAGCTGGTAGCAATGTTTGCCGAGTATGTCCCGATAGCCGGTCTGGAAAAAATCGATCGCAGCCCGGTTGGCGCGCAGGATGCGCATTTTTTTATCCTGGAGGATAATCAGGGCCGGTATGGCATCAAAGGTTTTCTCCCACTGCTGCTTACTGCGCCGCAGGATCTCCTCATCCCTTTTACGGCGGGTAATATCCAGGACAATCCCCTGATAATGGCTTATCACTCCTCGGCCATCCCGCTTTAAAGAAGTGTTAGCCTCCACCCATTTGACCTGACCATCGCGGGTAACAATTCTGTATGGGGCATGTTGAAAAAACTCTACCTGTGGATCCTTTTCGGCCTGCCGCACCTCTCCGGTTACACGATTCCGATCCTCGGCATGTATGATCTCGACATAGGAGATTTGCCCGCTGATAAAGTCTCCGGCCGAGTACCCGCAGAGGGAAACAACATTCTCCGAAACAAACTCGACCGGCCAGCCCTCTTCCTTTAGCCACAGGAAGGCTATGGCCGGACTGAAGTTGATTATATCATAGGCATCACGCAGGTTTCGTTCGGAGAGCTTCTGCTCCAGGGCACGGTGCAGAATGCGGGTGAGATGATCAGGATCACAGGGTTTTACAAGATAATCAAAAACCCCGAGCCGAAAGGCAGCCAACCCTTTTTCAGCATCATTCTCGCCGGTAAGAATGATGACTGCAGTCTCGGGATACTGCTGAACAATATGGCGGGCAAGAACTGTTCCCGGCATATCCGGAAGCCCCATATCAAGGATAACACCATGATAGACTCCTTCCTGGAGGGCGCTTTCCCCTTCGTGACCTGAGTGGACCGCATCGACAAGAAACCCTTCCGCCTCCAGCAAAAATGTCAGGCTTTGACAGAACCGAGGTTCATCATCAATGAGAAGAATAGTATTTTTCATCACCGCGGAACAGTAGAGGCCGGTCAAAAGAGAATAGGACTTATGTAATAGATACCGTATCAGCGGTAAAAGAACAAGAAAATCCCCTGACCGGTGACCGATCAGGGGATTTCTTTTCGTTGCGGGCAATACTGCTGTACCTTGATGTCCTGTAAGAGTTCAACCGAAGTAGGCGGGTCTACGTGTACTCTTTATCCATCCTGTTCTTCCCAACAAGACGGGCTGCGTTTTGAAGCCGGCAGAAATCATGTTTCAAAAACCACCGGAGCTTTTGACAAGCCCTTAGATGCCTCAAAAGGCGAGGACATCATGCCCGTTATTGACTGTAACTCTTTTCAAAACTACTGCAGAACCGGACGAGCGTCTACAGGTTGTACGGGACGGTTATTGGGATGATGCATTACGTGGGTAAATGCTTCAACCTGCTCTTTGGAAACCGTCACCGGCTGTTTCATCACCATCCAGAGAACACCTTCCGTACACGGCGGAGTGGTCAGAGAGCCGTTGAAACGATAGTAATCACGATCCTGGGGCAGGAGATCGTCCGCCTTAACCTGGGAGGCCATGGCAACCTTTTCCCCGGCCTTGGCCGGCATCTGCTTCCAGAGCTTACTCATGCCCTCGTTCGCATCACCAATTTTGTACATGACGGCAATAACGGCCAGAGAACCATCCTGGGCCGCATGGACAAAATGCCCTTCCATGGGAAAGGACTCACCGTTAATGGTGTTTTCACTGGGAGAATGGAAATGAAACTGCTTGAGCTCAAAAGTCTTTCCAGCAACCTGAATGGTGGAGCCGGCCGTGTAATTTGCCTGAATGGAATGACCGTTATTCACCACTTCCGTTGCCAGCCCGGAATAATGAAAGGTTATGGGGGTAAGCTCAGCCTCGATAAAATTCGTCAGATCAATCGGAGACTGATTCACGCCCTTGGCGCACATCTCATAGGCAGGGTTCAGTTCCGCCCAGTTTTCAGGTCCACCGTGACCGGAATAACCCCAGTGCACGGCCTCCGACGCCATACTGCTCCCGGCAACCAACACAAAGGCTGCGGCCATTGACAAACATACTTTTTTCATACTTTCCTCCTTGATACAAAAGCTGAAAATAAAAACGGGGCAACGGAAAACCCGTTGCCCCGCACGGGTACGGCAAAAACCGTACATCTTTTAGCCTTCAATTACAAGGGTTTATTTGCATCCATATGTAAAACAAGATCCAGCATCCGGTTCGAGTAGCCCCATTCATTGTCATACCAGGTCATCACTTTGACCGATGTTCCCAAGGCCCGGGTACAGAGACCATCGACGATTGAGGAATGAGGATCTCCCTGAAAATCTATGGACACCAACGGTTCTTCGGTATATCGGAGATAGCGGCCGGCCGCTTCGGCCAGGGCGCTGTTGACCTCCTGAGCCGTGACTTCACGCTCCACCTCCATCACCACATCCACCAATGACACATCAGGTGTCGGGACTCGAACGGCCAAACCGTCAAATTTATTCTTCAGTTCAGGAATAACCAGAGCCACGGCGGCAGCAGCCCCGGTCTTGGTCGGAATCATCGACATGGCGGCCGCCCTGGCCCGGCGTAAATCTGAATGGGGAAAATCCAGCAACCGCTGATCCCCGGTATAGGCATGTACGGTAGTCATCAGTCCCCGCTTGATGCCGAAATTATTCAGAATCACCTGGGCTACAGGAGCCAGACAGTTTGTCGTGCAGGAGGCATTAGAGAGCACATGATGTTGGGTGGGATTATATTCATCCTCATTCACCCCCATGACAATGGTTTTGACACTGCCTTTAGCCGGGGCCGAGATAACCACCTTGGCCGCGCCGGCATCAATATGTTTTTTTGCAGAATCCATGTCCCTGAACAGCCCTGTACACTCCAGGACATATTCAGCACCGCATTCCCCCCAGGGAATATCCTGCGGCTGTCGATGACTGAATACCGGAATAATATGTCCGTCAACAGCTATCCCGTTTTCCGCCGCCGTCACCTCACGTTCAAAGACTCCCATGATTGAATCATACTTCAGCAGGTGGGCAATGGTATTGATATCGGTAAGGTCATTAATGCCGACGATTTCAATATCGGCAAACGCCTCATCTTTATCAAGTGCCCGGAAAATATTTCTCCCGATCCGTCCAAACCCGTTAATACCGACTTTTATACTCATCGTGTCCCCCTTGGTGGAATTTATCGGAAATAACCCTCAAAGATGGGACTTTTTAGGCTATTTTCATGGTCGAAGTCTACGCTTATCTGGTTGTGGCTGTGACTAAAAAATTTGGTCCAGCCATGCTGGTTTATCGGAAAACAGACCCCAATAGCGTGACAATCCGATTACTTTAATAATTCCGTTAAACATTTACCCGCCATGCCGATCTATCCGCCTGCCCTACAGGATATGTAATAGTTCACCAGGGTATCCGAAGCGGGCTATATTCTGGTACTGTAAAGGTTTACCAGGATATCTGTCTGTTCACCAGTTCTTCAGCCCGCGATTCTCCCGCAACACTGCCTTCAAATGGACCACCTTCGCACGGGCCTCATCGCATTGACCCTCACAACCCAAGGCTCGTTCATACATATCCAGGGCCTGCACATACCACTGGCCCGACAGGTAACTTCGTCCGGCGGCGCAAAACCCCTCGGCACCACTGCCGGAAAACATATCGGCAAACAGCTCCTCAATCGGCTCCCCCCATCCGCTCAGGACAAGCTCTTCCTTCTCAACCAGCAGCCGGACAACCAGCATGTTTGCAGCCAAATCCGGCATCATCATCCGGAGAATAAAATTGGCCTGTCCCAGCAGAAAACCAATC
>CAZPXI010000095.1:0-8925 GCA_964590715.1 uncultured Desulfobulbus sp. | reverse complement strand
GAGTCTGGTTGGCCTGGGATAGAATTGATACTCCAGCCTGTTGCAAAATATTGTTCTTGGTCATCTCCGAAGTTTCCTGGGCAATATCGGCATCCAGGATTCGGGAACGTGCTGCAGAGAGATTTTCCGACACATTTTGCAGGTTGGAAATCGTTGATACCATTCGGTTTTGGGCGGCACCAAGGTCACCACGCATGACGTCTATATCGGAAACCGCCGCGTCCATTATAGTGATTGCGCTGTTTGCCGCAGACCTGGTAAGAATATTTTGTCCGGCAACCGAACCGGTGCTATTACCCAGAGCGCCGGCGGATGCGCCGGCAATTGTAATGGAAATAACCTGATTGGCATTTGCTCCGACATGGAAAATAAAGCCGTTGCTTGCATAAGACCCGGTGAGCATGGTTTTGCCGTTAAAGGCGGTGGATGTGGCAATTCGATCAATTTCTTCAACCAGGCTCTGGAATTCTGCATCAAGTGAGGAGCGGTCCTCTGTGGTGTTGGTGTCATTTGCCGCCTGGACAGCAAGCTCCCGCATACGTTGCAGCATGTTGGTGGTCTCGCTTAGAGCACCTTCTGCGGTCTGAGAGAGGGAGATTCCGTCATTTGCATTCCGGGCGGCCTGATTGAGACCACGAATTTGAGAGGTCATTCGATCGGAAATCGCCAGGCCGGCTGCGTCATCCTTTGCACTGTTAATGCGAAGGCCCGATGAGAGTCGCTGCATTGCCTGATTGAGCCCACGCTGGCTTTTAGAAAGGTTGCGCTGGGCATTTAGTGATGCAATATTTGTATTTACAACAAGGGCCATGAGAGTATCCTCCGTGACTTTATTTATCCTTTTACCTTGCTGCTTCACTCATACAACGCTTCTCAACAATATGTTTATCGGGGGGGAGTGGATATTTCTTTAGCTGTTCTTGGGGGAGAAGTTTGACTTTGATATAATTTGCTGATACTAATTAAAAAAAGGGTATTATTGATACTATTGCTAAGGCAATTTTTATGGCAAATAAAATCTTTGTGACAGGTGCAGATGGTTTCATCGGCTCCCATCTTGTGGAAGCACTTATACAACAGGGATATTCGGTTCGTCCCTTTGTCTTCTATAATTCCTTTAATTCCTGGGGTTGGCTTGATACTTTGCCCTTTGAGATCAAAAGAGAGCTTGATGTCTTTGCCGGTGATGTTCGAGATCCCTTTGGTGTTAAAAAAGGAATGGAGGGATGTGACCGGGTTTTGCATCTGGCGGCTCTTATAGCTATACCCTATTCCTATCATTCTCCAGCCACCTATGTGTCT
The DNA here is from genome assembly GCA_964590715.1 of uncultured Desulfobulbus sp. Lineage (GTDB taxonomy): Bacteria > Desulfobacterota > Desulfobulbia > Desulfobulbales > Desulfobulbaceae > DRLX01. The sequence continues at coordinate 7,623 of CAZPXI010000095.1, read as the reverse complement.
ACTAATATTCAGGGAACATTGAATGTTGTTCAGGCCGCCCGTGAGCTTGGAGTGGACAAGGTGGTGCACACCTCAACCAGTGAGGTCTATGGTACTGCTCGGTTTGTACCCATAACGGAAGAGCACCCTTTACAAGGTCAGTCGCCATATTCGGCCAGCAAGATCGGTGCTGATCAGCTCGCCATGTCTTATTATCACGCCTTTGATTTGCCTGTTGCCATAATGCGACCATTTAATACCTATGGTCCCAGGCAATCGGCCAGGGCAATTATTCCAACTGTTATTACCCAACTCCTTTCCGGCAAAACAACCCTGCAGCTGGGTGCCCTGGATCCCACCCGTGATTTTAATTTTGTTTTGGATACTGTTCAGGGGTTCATTCGGGTCATGGAGTCGGATGCCACGGTTGGTGAGGTTGTTAATGTAGGCAGTAATTTCGAGATTTCCATGGGGGAAACCGTCGAAATGATATCCGAAATTATGGGAAAAGATGTGACTGTTGCAACGGATAACCAACGGTTGCGTCCAAAGAAAAGTGAAGTGGAACGGTTATGGGCCGATAACGGGAAGATGAAAAGACTAACCGGCTGGCAACCCATTTACGGTAGTAAAGATGGACTCAGGCGCGGTTTGACTGAAACGATCAACTGGTTTTCCGATTCTGAAAACCTGAAGGGGTATAAGGCTGATATTTATAATATTTGATCATGTTGTGTTGTTTATGAAAATGTATAATGCACTCTAACCATGTTGTAGAATGGAGTTGATCCTTGATGCAGGCCGCAGAACTCATACATTTTATCCGTAAGTTATATGACAGGGAGAATGGTTCTGTGCCCCTGCATGCCCCGGTTTTTATCGGTGATGAAAAAAAATATCTTGAAGCCTGCATTGATTCGACCTTTGTATCCACTGTAGGCCGGTATGTTGCCAAACTGGAAGAGAATATTTGTTTACTGACAGGTGCCCGTTTTGCCGTCGCCACGGTGAATGGAACTTCCGCACTCCATGCGGCACTTCTTGGCCTTGATGTTCGACCAGGTGAGGAGGTGTTGACTCAACCCCTTTCCTTTGTTGCCACGACAAATGCAATCAGATACTGCGGAGCTGATCCTGTTTTCCTTGATGTTGACGAAGAAACCCTTGGCCTGGACCCTGAGTCTTTGCGAGATTTCCTACGCATGGAAAGTGTTATCAAGGGAGGTTCTTGTTATAATCGTGGATCCGGAAAAAAAATTTCAGCCTGTGTTCCCATGCACACCTTTGGCCACCCGTGTCATATTCTAGAAATTGTAGACATCTGCTCGGAATATTCAATCCCGGTTGTAGAAGATGCAGCCGAAGCACTGGGTAGTGTTCGTCGTGGTAAGTGTTGTGGAACGTTCGGGAGTGCCGGTATCTTTAGCTTCAACGGAAATAAAATAATAACCTGCGGGGGCGGAGGCGTTATTGTTACCGATTCTGAACAACTTGCCACCCGCCTGCGTTTCTTAACCACAACCGCAAAAAAAGATCATCCTTGGAACTACGAGCATCTTGAGGTCGGTTTTAATTACCGCATGCCCAATATCAACGCCGCCCTTGGCTGTGCCCAGTTGCAGAAACTTGAAATATTCCTTGAAGACAAGCGTGCCATTGCCGAACAGTATAAAAAATTCTTTGTGGAATATGAAGGGCAGGGATATCGGTTTATTCCTGAACCTGAAGGTTGTCGATCCAATTACTGGCTCAATGCGATTCTTGTTCCCGATCGGGAGGAACGAGACTTTATCCTGGAAAAATGTAATAAAGCCGGAGTGATGGTTCGTCCAGTCTGGAGCTTGCTAAGCGGGTTGCCTATGTATAAAAACTGCCAACGTGACAGCCTTGCTACGGCTGCTTATCTTGAGGAGCGATTGGTAAACCTGCCAAGCGGTGTCCGCCCGTGAAAGATATTGTACTCGTCGGTGGAGGGGGACATTGTCGTTCCTGTATTGATCTTCTTGAGCAACAGGCTGAATATCGGATCGCCGGGATCGTTGATGTGACCGAAAAAAAAGGTGAGCAGGTTCTCGGGTATGATATTTTTGCAGAGGACGCAGAGATACCATCGTTGGTTCTCAGGTTTAAAAATTTTCTTATCACCATTGGCCAGATCAAGAGTGCCGGCCTTCGGAAAAAATCCTTTGCAAGTATTTGTGAACTTGGCGGAATGCTGCCGTGTATCGTTTCACCGCTGGCCTATGTTTCCCCACATGCCGAAATTGGAAAAGGAAGCATTGTGTTGCCCTATGCTGTAGTCGGACCCGGAGCAAAAATAGGGGAAAACTGTATAATTAATACAAGGGCGCTGGTGGAACATGACGTCATTGTCGGTGATCATTGCCACCTTGCCACTGGCTGCATTGTCAATGGCGGAGCTGTGCTTGAGAATGAAATCTTTCTCGGTAGTTGTGCTGTGGTTCGACAGGGTATAATTGTTGGTTGTGGAGGGGTCGTGGGCATGAATGCTACGGTTAAACGAAATATTATGCCTGGAGAAACTTTTGTCTGACTGGTTGCAGAAAGGTATTTTTATTATCGCCGAGGCTGGGGTCAACCATAATGGCTCGTTAAAGATGGCTCGCAAATTAATTGATGCTGCAGTTTATGCAGGTGCGGATGCCGTTAAATTTCAAACTTTTCGTGCCGATAACTTGGTCTTGCCCACAACGAAGAAAGCTGACTATCAGCTGAAAAATACAAAAAAAACAGAAACGCAGCATGCTATGCTCAAAAAGTTGGAGCTGGATGCGCAGGCCCATAAAGAATTGATATCCTACTGTAATCAGCAGGGTATCTCCTTTTTGTCCTCTCCATTTGATTTAGATTCCATAGAGTTGCTTAATGGGTTTGGCCTTGGCGTTTTTAAAATCCCTTCCGGGGAGATAACAAATCTTCCTTATCTGCGTCAGATTGGCAAATTACAGAAAAAAGTGCTTTTGTCTACAGGAATGGCTGATCTGCAAGAAGTGACCGATGCACTAGCTGTATTGACTTCCTGCGGAACCTTACTTGATGATATTGTTGTTTTACACTGTCATACAGAATATCCTACATCTATGCATGATGTGAATTTGTTAGCTATGAGAACTCTGGCAGTTGAACTTGGAGTCAAGGTCGGGTACTCCGATCATACTTTGGGGATAGAAGTTCCCATTGCCGCTGCGGCCCTAGGTGCAGTTGTCATTGAAAAACACTTTACCCTGGACAGGTCTTTACCGGGACCTGACCATTTAGCTTCTTTGAATACCAATGAATTGAAATCGATGGTGCAGAGCATAAGGAATATTGAGGAGGCATTGGGTGATGAAGTGAAGAAGCCCAGTGTTTCTGAAAGAGAAAATCTTGTTGTGGCGCGAAAAAGTATAATCGCAGCTGATATAATTAAAAAAGGAGAGTTGTTTACGGAATGGAATCTGACCGTCATGAGACCAGGACATGGAATCAATCCGATGTTATGGGATACCCTTATTGGAAAGCGGGCCAGTGTTTCCTATCTTCGGGGAGAAATGATTGATCCTGAAAATGAAAATGTAGAATGATTAAGTAGGGAATGTTTAAGAATTAGTTGTATCGCATACAATGTATTTAAAGAAGTTGAAATCAAATTTATTGTCGATATCTATGCTTTTTTCTTTGGGCATAATATAAGCTGCTGTCTCATGAGTTAAAAAAGTTTCGTTTTCAAGCAGCCACTGCCATTCGGCAACATAAACAGCTCCATTCAATGTATATACTCTTGGTAGGTCTTGTCGTCTGGTGGTAAGGCCGCTACTGTCGATGAGGGGATCTAATTTAGCGTTTTCATCAAGCCGAAACATCCAGTAAGGACTTTTGTCCGCCTCGGTTACCGATACACATGCTGGAATGTTTTTGCTGTTACATATCTCTACACATTTATCTATATCAACGGCCCTCCTGAGAGGTGAAGTCGGCTGGAGAAGTACAACATAATCATAGGTCGTTCCTATTGTTTTCATGGTATGAAATATAACGTCTATAGTTGTTGCATCATCTGTTGCTAAACTTTTTGGACGAATAAAAGGTGCCTCGCAACCCCATTTTTTTGCAATATTGATTATTTCTTCATCCTCGGAAGAAAGGACCAGGTGGTCGACATATTTAGACTTACGAGCCTCGACGATAGTCCAGGCAATAAGGGGTCTACCTTGAACAGGGAGTATATTTTTACGTGGCAGGCCTTTAGATCCCCCACGTGCGGGGATTATAGCGAGAACTTTTTTATGATCGATCAAAGAACTTATCCTTTCTCTTGTGAGGAGAATACCTCGTTGAAATCACCTTGAGCCCTCTCGAAATCTGACATATGGCCAATGTCCAGCCAATATTCGCGAAGTGGAAAAACTGCCGCCTCCTGCTTAGTCTCAATCAATGTTTCGTACAGGCTTGGCATATCAAAAAAAGTATCAGCCGGGATATGACACAACGTCTCTGGTTCTAAAACATAAATGCCGGCATTAACAAAAAAGCTTTGCACTGGTTTTTCGTTGATTTCAACCAGGCGATGTTTTTTCACTTCCAGAACTCCATAGGGAATTTGCATATCGTACTTAAATGCGCACATGGTAGCGGCGGCACGCTGTTCGGTATGAAAATCCAGGAGCTGCAAAAAATTGATTTTAGTCAGAATATCACCATTCATCACGAAAAAAGGTGTTTCAGGTTTTTCCGGCAATAGACTTAAAGGCCCGGCTGTACCCATACGTTTATTCTCGTGGATATATCGAATGTTGACGTTCCATCTTTTACCATCGCCAAAATAGTCTTCGATCATCTCCCCTTTGTAGTTAACCGAAAAATAAAAATTATGAAAACCATACACTAGGAAATTCTCTAAAATAGTTTGCAATACCGGTTGCTCTCCAACATGAAGAAGAGGCTTAGGGCAGTCTCGGGTTAGAGAGCCCAGGCGGGAACCCAGTCCGCCGGCCATAATCACGACTGGATTATCTTTGAGAGTAGGGTGTAATAGTTCGTCAAGGATCTCTAGGTTGACTACCCTGTTTTTGTTGTCTACCACTGGGACTTTGGATATTTTCAAAAGCCGCATAGCGATTAACATATCCTCAACATTTTCATCCATGCTGAAGGTTGTGGGCCTGCTGTTCATCACGTTTATTATGGGGTCTTCCATTGATCCACCCTTGAGAATGGCTCGGCGTATATCGCCATCTGTTATTGTTCCCAGCAGGGTCTTGTCGGCATCTGTCACTAGAAGAATCTGCAGAGCAATTTTATCAATGAGACGCATGGCTTCAATGATGGAAGTGGAGGGCGATATCAGGGCATTTTGCCAATTCTTACACATGAACTATCTCCGTTGATCATTTTGGGTAATCCGCATATTGCGCTATATTATTTCCTTCAGCAACATGAAACTCTCAGCATAAAGGCAACCTGCTGTAGCTCCCCTTAGCGTTGCCAGCGCTTTAATGTTATCAATACTCCTTGGGAAAGGTTGAGGTGACATTTCACTTGTATAGTGCTGCATAATAGCAATCTTTTTATCTATAAAATCCGTTATATCCACAAAGCAGTTAGGGGTAAATGTAGTTTTAGGAATAGCAGGAGCGAACTCTGTTTCAGAGAGTATTTCCATCATGAGTATTCTTTTTATAGACGGATAACGAAAGCTTTTTGTGCAACTGTATACAGCCTGGAAGGCTATTTTGTGATCTGAGTGTACATCTTCTCCGAAAGGGAGATAAATAGTGGTCGGTTCTATTTCTTTTATAACGTGTGACAGGCTTCCTATTAAGGTGGACAGGGGGATAGTGTCCAATGACATAGTCGGGAAATTAAGCTTGTATACACTTTTAAAACCGTAGGCCTTTGCAACTGATTGTATTTCGCCTTCCCTTGCAGCAATTTGATCTTTGCTATAAGAGGGACTTTTAATAGTTGAAGTGATGATACACCAAAATATTTCGTCACCGGTTGCTTTGTGCTTAAGAATTGTGCCTCCACACCCTAATGTTTCATCGTCGGGGTGGACTGCAACCACCAAAGTTTTTTTTGGGATATTTTCTAACATAGTTTCTTTTTGGTATACCATTTTTCGTCTTTCAGATTGATATTCGCCAGTGTTTCGACGATAAACTCAGGCGCTTTGCCGTCTCCATATGGATTGTCCAAGGAGGCAATATCGGCACGATATTTTTCGTCAAAGCACGCCCGTAAAAGGGCATTCTTAATGGCGGTACCTTCATGTTTGACAAACTCAACATTTCCTGCATTTAAGCGACCCTGTTGCCGGTTGCCAATATTGACAACCGGCAATTTGTAGCTCGGTGCTTCGAGAATACCCATACTGGAGTTACCGGCTAAACAAAGGCTGTTGCGGATGAGATTGACAAATATTTCACGCGGTAAAGTTTTGAAAAAACGTATGTGTCCGGAGTGGTTGTGACGTTCGATGGCTCCCAAAATATCATGGGAGCCTGGGTCGGTATTCGGAAATATACCAACCGTTTTTACTCGGTATTCAGCACCAAACTGATGTAACGATGTTAGGGTGATTTCCATCTGTTCGGCAGCACTTTCTTTTTCAGAGGAAAGGGGGTGTTTGATGAGAACAATATATCTTCCATCGGCAATATCCCATTGCAGGAAATTACTCACTTCTTGGATGGGTATTTGCTGTGTTTCCAGTATATTACATATGGCCGGGTTGCCGGAAAAGAAGATTCTGAATTTTTCTTCACCTATCTGGGCGAGGTTCTTTGCATATGGTTGTGCTGTGGCAAAGTGAATATGAGCAAGTTTGGAAACTGCGAAGCGAATCGGGTCATCCGCATTTCCAAACACAGGATCACCGCCGCCTATATGAGCCACGAGGATATCCATATAGTTTCCAACGATAGCTGTGGCAATACTCTCTTCGCGATCTCCAACAAATAAAAGAAAGTCAGGTTCCTCCCTGTCAACAGTTTGAGTAAGGCTTTGGATTAAAATGCCGGTGCTCTTGGGACGCTGTGTCTTGCGATCGGTCATGAGCAGGCAGTCAAGTTTATCGGCAACTTCAAAACCATCATTAAGAATCTTGGCAAGCGTGAACCCGTGCCAGTTAGAAAGGTGGGCCCCCGATACCGCAAGCTTAAGTTCAAAGCGATCATCTGCCTGCAGGGCTTTAAGCACAGGGAAGAGAATGTCATATTCAGAGCGTATCCCGGTGACGGCGAGTACTTTTCTTTTAGGCTGCATGTGGTTGACCGTTAAATAAAAGAGTTTTGAGGTTGCTGAAATCGGTAATAATATATTTTGCAGAGCAATTCGGTGTCATCCGAAAATGATCATGGGTAATGAGTATGCTGGGGATTTTTGCCTTGTTAGCCCCCTCTATGTCAACATCCGGGTTGTCACCTACGTAAAACACCTCATCAGCGGATAACCTCATTTTCTCTAAACAGGTTAAAAACGGTAAGGGGTGAGGCTTCTCAAAGTTTGGTCCTAGTTCTCTGGCGCATACTATGACATCGATGAGTTCGGTTATCCTCAAACATCTTATTTTGTTCTTTTGCACATGCACATTTCCATTCGTAATTAGTGCTGTTTTAAGAGCATTTTTTCGGGCAAGAGTGA
>CAZPXI010000094.1:0-8927 GCA_964590715.1 uncultured Desulfobulbus sp. | reverse complement strand
AGATAGAGCTGATTATTGTTGCTACCTTTTCTCCGCATATGATGATGCCCTCCACGGCCTGTTTTGTCCAGGCGGAGATCGGCGCGAAAAATGCCTTTGCCTATGATATCAATGCAGCCTGCTCAGGTTTTCTGTATGGACTGGACCTGGCCGATAAATACATTGCCGCCCGTCCGGACATGAAAATTTTGTTGATCGGTTCCGAGACGCTTTCCGCCCATGTTGACTGGAGTGACCGCAACACCTGTATTCTTTTTGGCGACGGTGCCGGTGCGGCCGTCCTTTCCGGTTCCGATTCCCGAGGTGTTCAGGCCTCAAAACTGTATTCCGACGGCAGGCTCTGGAATCTATTATACATGGACAGTCCGGAAAGTCTGAATCCTGATATTGTTCAGAAGAATCGCCAGGGCTGCCATATTCAGATGTCCGGTCGCGATGTATTTAAGTTTGCGGTTCGATCCATGGAGGATGCAGTCAGAAAGCTTTTGGTCCAGGAAAATCTGACCATAGATGATCTTGCGCTTGTCATACCGCACCAGGCAAACGTCCGTATCCTTAACAAACTGACGGAACGTCTGGCCATCCCTGCCGACAAGGTCTATATCAACGTAGATCGGTATGGAAACACCTCTGCCGCCAGTATTCCCATCGCCCTTGATGAGGTGAACCGGCAAAATGGCCTGCGGCCTGGAGACAGGGTCTTATTCTGTTCGTTTGGCGGAGGATTTACCTGGGGTGCATTGCTCATGCACTGGTAGCAGACTTCGGACGCAACGACTCTTGCAATTCCTATTGGTTTCAGGCTTGCTCTTTTTGTGGTCATTGCCAAAACAAAGAGGTAGCGTGACTCAGGACATGGATTTTGGACTCGCTTCCCGGAGTCTCGCAGGTGTGCAATTGCGTATTCATATCCGGCTGGTACGGTTGTGGAACTTGAACCCGGTTATTGGTTTTTGCAAAGGTAGAGAAGGAGAGAATGGGTGGATTATTTTTTAACTGAAGAACAGCAGATGATCGTCGAGACCGCACGAGACTTGACCAATGAGAAAATTCTTCCCGTCCGTGCCGAGCTTGACGAGAAAAATGAATTTGCAACCGAAGTTCTGCGTGACATGGCAAAGGCGGATTTGTTCAGTATCTTTGTCCCTGAAGAATATGGTGGTTTGGGCGGAGGTTGCTTTGAAATGGTGCTTGCCCTTGAGGAACTAGCCAGAGGGTGCGTCGGAATTGCAACAAGTTTTGCCGCCAATGCACTGGGTATTTATCCGGTTATGCTTGCCGGCAGCGATGAGTTGAAAGAAAAATATCTGCCGGGCATTGCCTCCGGAGATATCTGGGCTGCTTTTGGTCTGACTGAAGCCAATGCCGGCAGTGATGCTTCCGGTGTCCAGACGACCGCGGTTCTAGATGGCGATCACTGGGTGCTGAATGGGACCAAACAATGGATCACCAATGGTGGAGAAGCTCAGGTCTACAGTATTATCGCCCTGACAGATCCGAGTAAGGGGGCCCGGGGCGCTTCGATCTTTGTTGTCGAAGATGGTGATCCCGGATTTTCATACGGCAAAAAGGAAGACAAGATGGGCATTCGCTCATCCGCTACCCGTGAACTGATTATGAAAGATTGTCGGATCCCTGAAAATCGTCTTGTTGGGCGCAAAGGCACCGGTTTCATTACTGTTATGAAAACCCTGGATCTCTCCAGGCCCGGTATCGGCTCCTTAGGGGTCGGCCTTGCCCAGGCGGCTGTTGATGAATCGGTTACCTATGCCAAGCAGCGGGTACAGTTTGGTAAACCGGTCATTGGTTTCCAGGCAGTGCAGCATATGCTGGCTGATATGGCTACCCAGCTTGAAGCCGCCAGAGCCCTGATTTACGCCACTGCCCGTCATATAGATGCCCACCCCAAGAAGATGAGCAAGATTTCGGCCATGAGCAAAGTTTTTGCAACCGATATGGCTATGAAGGTCACTACGGATGCGGTTCAGGTCCTTGGCGGCTATGGCTACATGAAGGAATACCCGGTCGAAAAGATGATGCGTGATGCCAAAATTCTGCAAATCTATGAGGGCACCAATCAGATTCAACGTAACGTTATTGGTCAGGAATTAAATAAAGAATACTCCTGAGTGTCTGGTATGTGTTCAAGTGCTGGTGTCAGGGGATGAAAAGAGATTATTTCTAGCTAAGCCAAAGTGATACCCCATGGAAATCATAGTCTGTGTTAAACAGGTTCCGGACGCAAAAGACGTCCGGCTTGATCCGAAAACCAACACCCTGGCCAGAGAAGGGGTCGAGGCGATCATGAATCCCTTTGATCGTCATGCCTTGGAAGAGGCTGTATGTCTGAAGGAGCAGCTTGGCGGAACCGTGACTGTTCTGACCATGGGGCCGCCCCAGGCCGAAGCTGTGCTTCGTGAATCCATTGCCTGCGGTGCCGACCGTGGGGTGCTTGTTTCCGATCGGGCCTTTGCCGGCGCCGATACATGGGCGACTTCATATACGCTTGCCAAAGCGATTGAAGTCATCGGCAAGTGCGATCTGATTCTCTGCGGTAAGCAGGCCATTGATGGAGATACCGCCCAGGTCGGTCCCGGCCTTGCCGCCCGTATGGGCCTTCCCTATGTGACCTGCGTACAGAAGACCCGCCAAGCCGCTGCCGATTCGATTACCGTCGAGCGAATGATGGATGATGGGTACGATGTGGTGCGACTCCCGTTACCGGCCCTCCTGACCGTGGTTAAAGACATCAACGATCCGCGGGTTCCGTCGCTCAAAGGTAAAATGAAGGCCAAAAAGGCGGAGATCACAGCCTTGTCTGCAGCCGATATCGGTGCACAAGAAGAATACATCGGCCTTGCCGGATCACCCACCCAGGTCGTCCGGGTATTTTCCCCTGAACCTCGCGGAGATAGGAAGGTTTTTTCAGGTGGCGTCGAGGAACAGGTTGATCAACTGGTCGAGTGCCTGAAGGCCTATCTGTAATCAAAATATTACGGCCGATCAGGTGAAACTCTTTCCTCTGGGATTTCAGGAACGAACATGTTAACTGTTGATTGTGATAAATGTATTGGTTGCGGGATCTGCGAAGAAAACTGTCCCTTTGGCGCCATCAGTGTCGTTGACGGCTGTGCCGTAGTTGATGACACCTGTACACTGTGCGGAACCTGTGTCGATGGCTGTGAACCTGCAGCCCTGCATATTGAAGGCGGGGAAAAAAAACAGAGCATTGATCTTGATGACTGGGCCGGGATTTGGGTTTTTGCCGAATCCCGTCATGGGACCATTGCCCCGGTAACTTTTGAGCTTCTCGGTATCGGCAGAACCCTTGCCAATGAACGTGGTGTTCCGCTGAGCACCGTGCTTCTTGGCCACGACGTTGAACAGTTCAGCGGGCAGCTGATTGCAGCCGGAGCAGATACGGTCTATCTGGCCGATGCTGCTGCACTTGGTCAGTATCGTGAAGATGTCTACGGCAGGGTACTTGAACAGTTGATCCGTGAGCATAAACCGGAGGTCGTCCTTGCTGGTGCCACGGCCATCGGCCGTTCGGTGATTCCTCAGGTAGCGACCGTTCTCGGGGCCGGACTGACGGCCGACTGCACCCAGCTGGCCATCCGTAAGGAAGACGGTATGCTCCTGCAGACCAGGCCTGCTTTCGGCGGTAACATCATGGCAACAATTGAGTGTCCGCGTACCCGGCCGCAGATGGCAACCGTACGCCCCAAGGTCATGGCACCGCTCGAACCGGATTCCGGCCGACAGGGGGAAGTCATCCTGGTTGTATTGCCGGAACTACTGCTTGATTCCAGAGTTGAAGTTCTGGAAACTGTTATCAGTGACCAGGAACAGGTCAATATTCAGGAAGTTGAAGTTCTGGTTGCAGGCGGTCGTGGCCTTGAAAGTGAAAAGGGATTTGATTTGATTCGGGAACTGGCCGACGAGCTTGGCGCTGCCCTGGCCGCGTCACGGGCCGCTGTTGATGCAGGCTGGATATCGTACCCCCATCAGGTCGGCCAGACAGGAAAAACGGTCTGTCCCAAGCTGTATATTGCCTGTGGAATTTCAGGCGCCATCCAGCATGCGGTCGGGATGCAGTCCGCTGAAACCGTGGTGGCCATAAACCGGGATGAAAATGCACCGATATTTGATATCGCCACCTATGGTATAGTTGGAGATCTTTTTGAGGTTGTGCCTGTTCTTGCTCGAAAAATCAGGGAGGCCCGCAAATGAATCTGGAAGGAAAAACCGCACTTGTGACCGGCGGCAGCCGTGGAATCGGGCGAGCAATCTGTGTCCGACTCGCAGCCATGGGCTGTCTGGTCGGGGTGAATTATATTGCCAACCCCTCCGCCGCTGAGGAAACACTGGCTGCAATACAGGAGCAGGGCGGCAAAGGCTTTCTTCTCCAGTTTGATGTCGCCGACAGCCAGGCTGTACAGCCGGCTGTAAAAGAAATGAGTAAAGAGTACGGCGGACCTGACATCCTGATTAATAATGCCGGTATCACCCGTGATGGTCTCATGGCGAGAATGAAAGAGGATGACTGGGACGCTGTTCTTGATACAAATCTCAAAGGAACCTTTCTCTGTTCTAAAGCGGTTATGCGCGGGATGATGAAAAAACGCTGGGGCAGAATAATTAATATCGGTTCAGTGGTCGGATTTCTTGGCAACGGTGGCCAGGTGAATTATGGTGCCGCCAAAGCCGGTTTAATCGGGCTGACCAAATCCATGGCCCGTGAACTTGCTCCGAGAACGGTGACGGTCAATGCCGTTGCCCCAGGCTATATCGTTACGGATATGACCAGTGAGCTGTCCGAAAAAGTTCAAGAAACAATCAAGGCCCAGGTGCCTCTGGGTACCCTTGGGCAGCCTGATGATGTTGCGGCCTGTGTTGCTTTTCTTGCCTCGGAAGAAAGTGGATACTTGACCGGCCAGACATTGCATGTTAATGGCGGCATGTATATGGGAAATTAACCCCTCATTTTTCGTGTTCGATTTCAGAGACGAAGACACAAAGAACAACAAAGAGCACATTTTAAAAAACAACCAGATGCAGGAGATGAACAATGGCGATTGAAGAAAAAATGGCGGATATTATTGTTGAGCAGCTCAGTGTAGATAAAGAAAAAGTGGTTTCCGGGGCATCCTTTGTCGATGATCTCGGTGCCGACTCTCTAGATCTTGTCGAGCTGATCATGGCCATGGAAGAGGAATTTGATGTAGAGATTCCCGACGAAGAGGCTGAAAAGATTGCCACTGTGCAGGATGCTATTGATTTCGTCAATAAAATTCAGGAATAAGACAGGACTGACATCGTGAAACGAAGGGTTGTTGTCACCGGAATTGGGCTTGTTACTCCACTGGGGACCGGGACCGAAAAAACCTGGCAGGGCCTGATTGAAGGCCGGAGTGGAATCGGTTCGATTACCCGCTTTGATGCCTCTGCTTTTGCGGCCCGGATTGCTGCCGAAGTGACGGACTTTGATTCATCCCTCTGGTTTGAAAAAAAACAGGTCAGGAACCTGGATCATTTTGTCCAATATGCCATCGCAGCCGCCGATATGGCCTGGAAGGAAAGCGGTCTTTGCGTCAATGAGGAAAATGCACATCGTATTGGTGTTATTACCGGCTGCGGCATGGGCGGCCTTCCGACCATTGAAGAGTACCATGATGTCTACAGAAAAAGGGGGCCCAGGAGAATCACTCCTTTTTTCATTCCCCGGGTCATTCCCAATATGCCGTCCGGGCAAATTTCCATGCATATAGGTGCCAAGGGGCCTAACCTGGCCCTGTCGACCGCCTGCGCCGCCGGGACCCATGCCGTTGGTGAAGGATTTCGCCACATTGTCTATGGTGACTGTGATGTGGTTATAACCGGCGGAGCGGAATCGGTTATCTGTCCGATGGCGGTCGGCGGCTTCAGTTCCATGAAGGCATTGTCTACCCGCAACGATGATCCGGAAGCGGCATCACGCCCCTTTGATCGCGACCGTGACGGATTTATTATCGCCGAAGGTGCCGGAATGGTGGTTCTGGAGGAGTTGGAATCCGCCCGCAAGAGGGGAGCCTCTATATATGCAGAGATCGTCGGCTACGGCCAGACCAGTGATGCCTATCATATCGCCGCCCCGCCGGAAAACGGCGAAGGCGGAGCCCGGTGTATGGCCATGGCTCTGCAGGATGCCGGAATGAACCCAGAGGACATCTCGTACATAAATGCCCACGGGACTTCGACTCCGCTCAATGATCGTTGTGAAACCGCAGCAATAAAGACTGTTTTCAAGGATCATGCCCGTAAACTCGCCATCAGTTCAACCAAATCAATGACCGGTCATATGTTAGGCGGGGCCGGGGGTATTGAGGCGGCTTTTACGGCTCTGACCCTGCTGAACGGGATCGTTCCCCCGACTGTAAACCTTGATAATCCTGATCCGGCTTGTGATCTTGACTATGTGCCGAATACGGCTAGAGAGTTGAAGCCGGTAGCCGCGATGTCGAATTCCTTTGGGTTCGGTGGCACAAACGGGGTTATTATCATGAAGCGGCTTGAGCAATAGAGGAGTACATTCGATAGTGAAAATAGCAATAGGTAGTGATCACGGCGGCTTTGATATGAAAGAAATCGTGGCCTCCTTTCTGAGGGATCTTGGTCATGATGTCGAGGATGCAGGCTGCTATTCAAAAGATTCAATTGATTATCCTGTCATAGCAGACAAAGTCTGCAAACTTATCCAGGACGGTACCTGCCCCCAGGGCATTTTGATCTGCGGCACCGGTATCGGGATCTCCATAGCCGCTAACCGGCATAGGGATATCCGTGCTGCATTATGCCATGAGGCATATACCGCTCGTATGAGCAGACAGCATAACAATGCCAATATCCTTTGTTTCGGCGGCAGGGTGCTCGGAATAGAAGTTGCCCTTGACGTTGTCGGAACCTGGTTGGACACTTCTTTTGAAGGTGGTCGTCACCAGCGAAGAATTGATATGTTCAGCTGAAAGAGTTTGAACATGGAAAGAGGCTGCCGGCAGACCTGGAGCTACAGGCTGCCGGTTTTTTGTCAGTATAATCCCGGGGTTTCTATAAACTATCCCCCGGCACCGTATTTATTTTTTTGGTATAGGCAGGACCAATGGCCATTTTAGAACAGACGGATCCGGATGTGTTTCGATACATTCAGTACGAATTGGAACGACAGAGTAACCAGCTGGAGTTGATCGCCTCGGAAAATATTGTTTCCCCGGCGGTTCTTGAAGCACAAGGTTCGATTTTTACTAACAAATACGCAGAAGGATACCCCAATCGAAGGTATTACGGAGGATGTGATTATGCCGATGAGGTTGAGGCTCTGGCCATAACCCGGGCAAAGGAAATCTTTGATGCCGAATACGCCAATGTTCAACCCCATTCCGGCAGTCAGGCCAATATGGCGGTCTACTTTGCCACCTTAAAGCCTGGAGACAAGGTGCTCGGCATGGACCTTGCCCATGGCGGCCACCTGACCCATGGCGCCAGTGTCAGCTTTTCCGGCAAACTCTTTAATTTTATATCCTATGGCGTCCAGCGTGACAGCGAGACTATTGACATGGAGGAGGTGGAACGTATCGCCTTTGAAAACCGGCCCAAGATGATCGTCGCCGGTGCCAGTGCTTATCCCCGGATTATTGATTTCGAACGATTCCGACATATCGCCGATCAGATCGGCGCTCTGTTTATGGTTGACATGGCCCATATCGCCGGTCTGGTTGCAGCAGGGGCCCATCCTTCACCGATTCCCTATGCCGATTTCGTCACCACTACCACCCATAAAACTCTGCGCGGGCCAAGGGGCGGGCTGATTCTGGCTAAGGAGAAGCATGCCAAATCTCTGGATTCCAATATCTTCCCAGGGATCCAGGGTGGCCCCCTTGTCCATGTCATTGCGGCAAAGGCAGTGGCCTTTAAAGAGGCCATGACCCAGGATTTTATACAATATCAACAGCAGGTGGTGAAAAATGCCGATGTGCTGGCAACCGAATTACAGCGTAGAGGGTTTCGAGTAGTTTCAGGCGGGACCGACAATCACCTGATGCTGATTGATCTCAACAGCAAGAATATAACCGGTAAAGAGGCTGAACACCTTCTTGAGGATGCCGGCTTGACGGTAAATAAAAATGCCATCCCCTTTGATACCCAGTCACGTTTCGTGACCGGTGGAATCAGGATCGGTACCCCGGCGGTGACCACCCGCGGTCTTATGGAACCTGAAATGGTCATGATTGCTGACTGGATCAACCGGGTTCTCAGTAATCGAGATCCTGCCGTGCTTGGAGAGATCAGGCAGGAAGTTCGTGTCCTCTGTGACCGGTTGCCGATTTATCCTGATCTTCAACGATATGAGCAATAGCAGGAGCCAGCCATGAAATGTCCGTATTGTGATCACCTTGATAATCGAGTCATTGATTCGCGGTTAAACAAGGACAAGACCATTACCCGGAGACGACGTGCCTGTGCTAACTGTGAGCAGCGATTTACCACCTATGAACGAATTGAACTCATGCTGCCCATGTTGATAAAAAAGGATGGGCGCAGGGAACCATGGGCTCGTGGAAAAATTATAACAGGCCTGGAAAAGGCCTGTGAAAAATTGCCGGTCAGTGTTGCAGATATTGATGCCTTTGTCGATGACATTGAACGAAAACTCCAGGATACGGGCGGCAAGGAAGTAACCACGGCCCAGGTCGGTGAATGGGTGATGGAGGCCCTGCCGGAACTTGACGAGGTCGCGTATGTCAGATTTGCCTCCGTGTACAGGCAGTTCAAGGATGTGAATGAATTCATGGATGAGTTGAAAAACTTTCTTGGCGAACGAGAATCCATGTAACCAGCATGGCTGGACCAGATAAGCGGAGCAAAGCGCAGACTCCGGGTTCTCAGGCCAC
>CAZPXI010000093.1:0-8984 GCA_964590715.1 uncultured Desulfobulbus sp. | reverse complement strand
ATGATATCTTATGAAGCTGGTGAGTTATTTAATTATGCGTGGGAATATTCTACTGATAAAACAGTTGGAGTATATGCATCTGATAAAATGAATAAATTCATTTATCAGAATAAAATAGAAATTATAAGTGATGTTGTAAATAAGTTAGAACTTAAAGTTTATGATTTTAAAGATAAAATATCTAAATTAAACAGGAGGTTATTTAATCTTCAGGATAGATTGGCTGAAAGAGCAGCAAGAAGGGGATACACCGATATTTATTCACAAGATATAAATAGGGATAAAACAACACCTAGAAAAATCAAAAAAGCCATTAACGTAACAGAACAAGAGATCAATCGTTATGGAAAAAATATTAAATTTTATAATAAAGTTATCGATAAATTGAATGATGAAATCAGATTGTACAATTTATATAAAAGCGATGCGGAGTAGTTTGGGTAATACATTCATTAAAAGCGGGGACAGACCACAATATCAAATCAATAAATATCTCTTGAAAATGCCACCAACACACGGCGGGCAATGACACCACTGCCAGGATAAACGAAAAAAGGAGGGGCCATGAGTCAAGACAACTTTACCATCACCGGCCAGGTCATTGACCGCCGGACCAACCAGGGCATCCCGGGACTGACTATCGAAATCTGGGACAAAGACCACTTCCTTGATGATTATATTGGCCGTGCTCAAACCGATACAAATGGTTCGTTTGAAATTCACTTCAACGAAGCCTTGTTTAAGGAACAAAACGAACAATTGCCTGCCCTCTACTTCAGAATAATCCTTGACAATAAAACCATTTCCTCTGAGTCATGCGAGATTACTGTTTCACCGCCTCATGGCAAGCCACTGACCGGTAAAGGAGACAAGGTCTTCCGGAAACTGGAACCTGGTAACACGCATGTCCTGATCAATCTGGCACTCTCAGCCATAATCCAGAATTTCAGAGTTCAGGGAACCATTCTTAATGAAGATGGCGCCCCCGCTGCCGGGATCATGATCAGGGCTTTTGACAGAGACCTTCGCATTGAAGAGCTCCTCGGCGAAGCCGTCACGGACCAGGACGGCCAATATATAATATCCTATACGGCAGAACAGTTTGCACGGCTTGAAAAAAACTCCGCCGATCTGGTGATCCGAGTATTCGATGACCATGAAGAACTAGTCACACAATCCGATATTCTTTTCAACGCCGGCCAAATTGAAGAGATCAATCTAGCACTCGGCTCCGATGTCATTCAGATACCCTCAGAATACTATCAACTGGTGAGCGAGCTGACTCCGCTTCTTGGTGAGCTTAGCTTTGCCGATCTTGAAGAAAGTGATGAACAACAGGATATCTCTTTTTTAAACGGTGAAACCGGAAAGCCTCGACAACATATTTCTGCACTTATCACAGCTCACCAATTCGAAAACCAGGCCCATGGACTGATCGGTAATGAGCCCGGAGATTCTTCCAGCCTCACCGCTCCGGTCTTTTACGGCCTGTTTCGCGAAGGTCTGCCGATGGACTTCCATGGGCTGCTTTCTCAGAGCCAGGAGGTGATCCGCCGCGCTCTGCTCAAAGCACTGGATGAAAATGTCATCCCTTCAGAAATTGCGGAACAACTAGATCTTATTCTGCAGCAACTCCAAACCCTTGTCCCTATTGTTACTGTGCAGATTCCTGTTCCAATTGGCGGCAGTACCCTGCCGAAATTACTCAATTTGGTGATTCCTGATCTTAAGAAAGACTTTATCACCCATTATATTGACAATAAAAGAACCATTGAAGAATTCTGGGAAAATCTGGCAGGCCAGACTGGTTTTGAAGACAAGGTTGAAGACCTGCAAATAGCACTGCAATTCGGCACACTCACGGGAAACCATTTACCACTGGTTTCCGAACTACAATGCAGGAAAAATGAAGGGAAAATCAGCATACTATCAGATCTGGCGGCTCTGAGTCCGGGCGAGTGGCAAAACATGGTCGAATCATATGGATTTCCACCTGATGTGCCTGGCAAAGATGATACTGAAAAAGCCGAAAACTATGCCAGGACAATGTACAGAATGATCGAAGATGCCTTTCCCACCCAGGTCATCGCCCACAAGCTTTCCCAGGATACAGCCGTTACAATGCCCCACCGGGAAGAAATAAGTGAGTTTCTTATTGCTACACCCGAATTTACATTTGGTTCCTCATCCATACATGACTGTCATCTTGAAAATCCGGGAGCTCTCCGGCAGTTGAAAATCATGGACCGGCTTTTTCGCATTGCGCCACGCTTTGGCCGCTATGAGGCCATGAAAGTACTTATGGAGAACGATTTTAATTCCGCCCACAGCGTCACCTCAATGGGATTGCGCAATTTCTGTTCCCGTTATGCCGGCAATCTGGGCAACTACCGGAAGGCAAAGTCCATTTACACGCAGGCTTCACATATGAGCGCCATGACCTTGAATCTGCAGGCAAAGTACAGCCGGGAATTCAACCAGTTTGGCATGTATGTATTGCCTGATACCACGAAAAAAATGAAGCAGATTCCGGACTGGCAAAGTCTGTTTGGTTCCTTTGAACTCTGTGATTGCCGGCACTGCGATTCCGTACTCGGCCCGTCAGCTTACCTTGTGGACATTTTATCCTTTTTAAGAAGAAATAATCTTCATAAAAAAGTAACGGATTCATATAACATGGTCAAGCCCGCCCTTGGCGTTTTATCCGAGCGGCGACCTGATATTGAGCATATTTCCCTCTCATGTGTAAACAGTGAGACCCCTGTCCCCTATGTGGATCTGGTCAACGAGATACTCGAAAATACGATTGATTTTAATCCAGCGTTTCACCAGACAACCGGAACAACGGACGAACTCGGTGCCAATCCCGAACATCTGAATATAGAGGCCTACAAAAAAATTGCAGAGGCTGTTTATCCTTGGGATCTGCCTTTTGAACTCTGGACCGAAGAAGCGCGTACCTATTTAAATCATCTCGGAGTCTCCAGGTACACCTTGCTGGATACATTCAGAAGCGATAGCGGGGAAGTGCATGTTCCCAGTGAATCTGTCGTTGCTGCCGAATATCTTGGAATGAACTCCCGGGAATGGGAGATTGTCGCTGGGACTACTTCGTATGATCAAAAAAGGTCCTGGGGCCTTGATACTGCCAACTGGGTGAACCAGTTAAGCAATCTATCTTTTTTTCTTGAAAAATCCAAGCTTACCTTTGCCGAACTGGATGCATTGCTCAACACTCGTTTTATCAATCCAGGGCGATTTGAGACCAATAATGATCTGCCCGAAATAACGGTCTCTTTCGAAGACGATTTCTGCAATACCGACACGGCAATAATTACCGGTTTGACTCCGCTTGTCCTCAATAAAATCCATCGGTTTAGCCGCCTCTTGAAAAAAATTGGCTGGACGACCATGGAACTGGATACGGCCCTGAACCTTTTTGCAGAAGGCTCTGAGATTGGCGAATTGTTTCTGTTGAGACTTAGGCATGTTCAGCAACTGCACCGGGAGTTGAACATTCCTGTCCATCACCTTCTCGGCTTCTGGGGAAAAATAGAGACGTGTACGTATAAGAAGAGTGTGGAGTCCCTTTATGACCAGCTCTTTTTAAATAAAACCGTGCTGAATCCCGAGGATGAAATTTTTCGCCTCAATGAGCAAAGAAATGAACTTGCAAATCCGGATGAAAGAATCAGTGATCATGCTCAAGGTGTTCAGGCGGCTCTAGGGTTAAGTGACCAAGAGCTCTCAGCTTTAATACACGAGGAAACACTGTTCGGGATCGATTTGGCACAACTTACTCAGGCCTTAATTACCGGGATATCTGAAGGATTAAACAACAGCCAGGTAGTTCCCGAGTTGCTGAGCAGATTGAATGCCCATAATATAACAATCACTCCGGACTGCATTGTATCCATAATCCAGCCCGATAAAATCTGGCTTCTCTCCGATCCATCTGAGGATAAGTATGGACTATATGGAATTTTTAACAATACGTCCATTTCTGAACAGGGCATGTGGGTTTACAGACTTGATTCGGATCAAAAGGTATTCAATACCCCATTAACGCCGTCTTTACAGGAATCTTTAAATAGCTCGTCGATCCCAAAAGACCTGGACAACCTGTTCTTGCAACATGGAACGTCTCTTTCCAGCAATGCAACCATATGGATAGCAGAAGAAAACGTCAAATGGCTCATTGATGATGGAGTTAATATATACTCGCTTTTTTCAGAGGAAAAAAATTCTGGAGAAATTCTTCTGTCTGTTTCTAATGCCCATTTCCAAAAATTATTTACTGTTAATTACGAACTTGAATTCCTCAACCAGTTGAACAGCAATATCATACCGGAACGGTTGAGAATCCTCTTTGCAGAGAATGAACATCCGCTATCTGAATATTCGCTTGTCTCGGTGCAGTCATTTCATCACAAATGGCTGATCCGTGATCATGGCTTTCAGTACATTGTCACAAGAACAGGCGGGTATCTCAATATAATTCTTACTGATGGCGTTGAGGATTCTCTGAACCTTTCCACGTTGTCACAGCTCTTTCGGATGGTGGAATTATCAAGACGGTTGCGGATTTCCATTACCGAATTTCCGGCGGTTTGGAAGCTTATAGGAATTAATCCTTTTAATCCCGATGACCTCAATGATACATTGCGGTTCATTGAAAAAACGCGGGAAATACAACATTCAGGATTTACCATTTCAGAACTGGAATATGTACTGCGTCATATCTACAGAAAATCCGAAGGCATAGCCATGCTCGAGGATGATATCAAGCCGGTTTTGGGTGAAATTCGCAAAGAAATCCAGAAGATCCAGGAAGAAAATAGTATCCTGCCCGATGCCTCGGGCGAGCAAACCGCAACCGGGCTTTTATGGCTGAAGTGGGAGGACTCCCTTGTCAGGGATGTTGTCGGCACCCTGAATAACAGCCTCGTTTATACAGCGCCTCTCAAATTCCTGCCAATGGACAACAATGGCAATCCGATACAATTTCCTGAAGAATTACAGGATCGCATCCATTATGATGATAAAAAAAATATCCTTTATTTCACAGGATTAATGGGTAAAGAGGAACGGAAAGCATTAGTAGACCTATCAAGTCAAAAGTCATACACCAAGGCCATTAACAAGCTATTTGACGATGCCAGAATATTTCTATCTGAAAGGATGAAGGCCTTTGTTCTTCCTTCATTTTCAGAGGAACTCAAAGAGCTCCCTCCAGGCGTTGCCATACCTGATGGGTTGGAGGAAAAGATTTACTATGATGAAGACTCAAAAAAGATATTCTTGACCGGGTGGATGACTGAAAATGAAAGAGCTTTATTGAAAAATGAAAACCGGCAGGATGGCATAAGCTTTTGCGAAGTAGAGGCGAATAAGGACTTTTGTGCGGCAATAGACAAGTTATACGACGCACCATTTGCATATAGGCCGGATAAAGAAAACCGTTTCCTCTCAAAATTTGATATTGCCTATCTCATCACAGCCCAGGATATCTCCACCCGGTTCGCCATTGTGTTGAACAGACTTCTTCTGTATATCCAGCATGTACAAAGCATAAACTATGTCATTCAAAAGATGGCAGATGTTCTGAAACTCAAGGCGAAAGTTGCTGAACAGCTATTAACTAGGTACGTCATATTGCCCGCCGACTATACTACAGGTGAAAAGGCAATTGATATATTTCTCTCACCAGAATTTATCAACAGCAATGCAAACAGCCAAATCTCCGCAAAAATTTTTCCAAGTCAATTCAACATTTCCATCCTCCTGTACAAGATATCCCTAATTATCAATAAGTTAATTTTCACTGATCATGACTTGCCGCTGCTTTTTCAAAAAACCCCCGAACAATGGGGCAATCAGGGCTGGCTAGATCTGAACTTCCTGCCATTGTCAAAGATTACATACCCGTCCGGACTCTTTGAAGCAGCAGAAAAACTCTTTGCTCTTGTCACGTTCAAAGAGGTGTTGCTGCCGGGGGAACTCACATTATTTGACCTTCTGGATAAGGCTTTTGATACCGGGAACGCCAGTCTTGATGATTTCCTGCAAAGCCTTGCTAAACAGACGGAGTGGAATCTGGAGGATCTTCAACAACTCGCAGCATGGTTCTATCTTGAGTTGGCAGATTGCCGGGTCATTGCAACTATAATCAGATTAATGCCGTGTTTTGCAATCATGAAACGGCTTGGCATATCTGCCCGGACTGCCTGTGACTGGATCACCTTGCCTGCAGAATCTGACGCAGCCCTGGATAAGGCCATTCAGACTGGCCGCAGCATCAAGCTGGCGGCCAAGTCGAAATATGACAACGCACGATGGCTTGAGGTGGCAAAACCACTGAGAGATGACCTTCGTGAGAAGCAACAAGCCGCCCTGGTATCGTATCTGTTAGCCCATTACACCTACATGGAGGCTGCATTCAAAACTTCCAACGATCTCTATGCGCATTTTCTGATCGATCCGGAAATGGCTCCTTGCATGATGACTTCCCGGTTAAAACTCGCCACCAGCACTGTACAGCTCTTTATTCAGCGCTGTCTGATGAATCTTGAGGGATGGAAAATACCTGATGCAACTATCGCCAATGAGTGGAAAAGCCAATGGCAGTGGATGAAAAACTATCGAATCTGGGAAGCGAATAGAAAAATTTTTCTTTACCCGGAAAACTGGATAGAACCTGAACTCAGGGACGACAAGTCGCCATTCTTTAAAGACCTTGAAAATGAACTGCTGCAAAACGAAATAACCGCTGAACATGTGGAAAAAGGATTTCATAATTATCTTGAAAAACTCGATACGGTAGCCCGGCTGAATATATGCGGTTTGTTTAACGAAAAAGAAACAGAAGGCCCAAATGGTTTAGGGGCAAATGCTGTGGATACTCTGCATGTGTTTGGCCGAACCCGCAATATACCTCACATCTATTATTACCGCCGCCGTATTGCCGCAGATGGCGAAACCATGTACTGGACACCTTGGGAAAAGGTTGATCTGGATATCGAGGGTGATCACCTGATTCCGGTGGTCTGGAACCGGCGACTATATCTCTTTTGGCCTATATTCATAGAGAAGGAAAAACAGAATACAAATGGAAAAGATGCATCAGCGGCAAAGAATCAAGGAAATAGCCAAACATCAGAAGGAAACGGGCACGAATTTGAGCCGGGAGATGCAGAAAGTGGCACCGTTAATCCATACAGTTTGAAAAATAACAGAGCAGCATCGTCAAAGTACTGGGAAATCCAGATGGCTTGGAGTGAGTACAGGAATAAAATGTGGTCGGCAAAAGAGATTGCCCACACACGGATCATTCCGGAGGAAATTGATGCCTCAGCGGAAATAATAAATAATTGGCACGGTGATGGAAATACGCCCCAAAACATCCACATCGCTAAAAGAGATTTTGCATTTAAAGGATATATAACAGCAGACAACTCCTTAATTATTCAATGTCTTATTCATGACCATTGTTCAAACCTCAACACTCATAAATTAATGGGAACCTATCCTCTTTGCAATATTGTGTTCTCAAGCTGCAAAGGACGCATCATACTCGACACGGTGGATGACCAAATTGTGCCTCTTTCTTTTCCCCGGGGAACGGACGCAAAAGGAATGGAGCTGATCGAGTTTGGAAATAGGGAGAATGATGATTCTTTCTATCTAAATGGCGTTGTGCTTGATAAAACACCGGGAATATATCACTTACTCTTGCCTCATCAGTATTATCGATTTGTATCACAAGGTCCTTTTATCTATCAGGACAATACCAGAACTTTTCTTGTTACCCCGAATAATATTATCACCGCAGGTCACCATGATTCGCCAGATATTTATGACTCTAACTCACCTGAAATGGAATGGCGGAATGCTGATACTATAAGAGTTGAAGATGTCGGTCTTTATCTTCCCGAGTATTTTGAATTAAACCAACATGAATTTTATTGGGATCAATTATCCGAACCAAGTACAGTTTTTGATCCACCAATAATTGAAGACACATTTCCCAGCACCGAATACGGTGACCCTGCCATTCAGGCTCCTGATTATGACCCTTTTGCAGCAAAGGGGGATAATGGGTTGGCTGCTCCTCGGAGATATGCTTTTGCAATGGCCGAACCCGATGAATTCTATCAGTTTGAAACTGTTTACCACCCATACGCGTGTACTATTATCAGTTGTTTAAACAGAAATGGGATCGACGGCCTGCTCCAGCGATCATTGCAATCGCAAAATGCCTTGTTGTTCAGTTTCAATTTTAAAGATAACTGGAATGACGAAAGCATAATAAGAGCAAAATTCGAAGCAAATTGTCTTGCCTTGACAGAAGCAGCGGTTTTTAGCGACCTGGGAAACGATGATGATAAAGTTGTAATTCATGACAGAGCGTACGTCTATACTGTCAAGAAATCAGGGGATATGGTTGATGTTTTTAAAAATCTTTTCGAAGATATCTATGAACCAACGGATATGGTTAAAACACCCTATCCCGTTGAAGATGTGAATTTTAAACTTGATGATGCCTATTCCCTGTACAATTGGGAGATATTTTTTCATACGCCGCTGATGGTCGCTGATCGTCTGAGTAAAAATCAGCGCTTTTCCGATGCCCAGAAGTGGTTCCACTACATCTTTGACCCCACAGATTCATCAACCTATGATGTTCCGCAAAAATACTGGAAATTCCGTCCGTTCTTTGAAACTACCGAAGAAGGAGCGCCCAAAACCCTGACAGAGTTGCTGACCCAGGAAAAGCAAGAACTGGAAAAACAGATTAATGAATGGCGTCGGAATCCGTTCAGACCCCATCTTATCGCCCGAATGCGGCTTCTGGCCTATCAAAAGACTGTGGTCATGAAGTACATTGACAATCTCATTGCCTGGGCTGATCAGCTTTTCCACAGGGACAGCATCGAATCCATCAATGAAGCCACCCAGCTTTATATATTAGCTGCGGAGATCCT
>CAZPXI010000092.1:6676-9127 GCA_964590715.1 uncultured Desulfobulbus sp. | reverse complement strand
GCAATCTCTGCATACAACGGATCAATCTGTTCATGATCCACCTCAACTTTGGTCACCACATCAACCAGACTGACCAGCTGATTTTTACAGACCTCCTGACCAGTCGGGATACGGCATTGTTTAAATTTCTTTTTGAGATTTTTCTCAATCTGCCTGATCTTGTAGCGTTCTTTTGCCAGCACAAGGGCAACCGAAATCCCGGTGCGACCGGCCCGGCCGGTTCGACCGCTTCTATGAGTATAGCTGGCAGCATCATCGGGAAGATTATAATTGATCACATGGGTCAGGTCATTGACATCCAGACCGCGGGCGGCAACATCGGTTGCCACCAGGATCTGCAGGTTCTTACTACGAAATTTCTTCATGACCTGATCGCGCTGGGCCTGGGTTAACTCACCATGCAGGGCATCAGCGTTGTAGCCGTCCTGGATGAGTTTACTCGCGACTTCATTGGTCTCCCGTCGGGTCCGGCAGAAAATAATTGAATAGTTGTCAGGGCTATTGTCTACGATTCGCTTGAGAGCAGGGTAGCGATTTCCGGTATGCACCATGTAGTAATCATGGCGTACATTTTCGGCGCCAGCATTCATCCGGCCAATGGTCATCTCAACCGGGTCGGACATGTAGCGGCGGGAAATCGATTTAACTTCTTTTGACATGGTGGCTGAGAACAGCCAGGTATTTTTCTCAGCCGGCGTCTGGGCAAGAATGGCGTTTAACTCTTCCTGAAACCCCATCTGCAGCATTTCATCCGCCTCATCAAAGACAACACACTGGACAGCGGAGATGTCGACCCGACCGCGCCTGATCAAATCGTTCAGACGCCCCGGCGTGGCAACGATAATCTGTACACCTTTACGCAGCGCCCTGATCTGTTGGTCGATACTTGAGCCGCCGTATATCGGCAGCACGTTGAGCCCTTTGATAAATTTAGAAAAAACTGCAAGATCCCCGGCGACCTGCATGCACAGTTCACGGGTGGGACAGAGGATCAGACTTTGCGTTTTTCTGCTCCTGCTGTCTGTCAGCTGAATGAGGGGGATACCGAAGGCCGCAGTTTTACCGGTTCCGGTCTGGGCCAGAGCGACCAGGTCAACCTGTTGCTTAAGCATTAAGGGGATAACCTGGGACTGAACGGGGGTGGGATCTTCAAAACCTAACGATAACAATGACTTAAGAATATCGTCATTAATACCCAGCTCTACAAATGTTTTCATGGTACATGTCCTTTCACGTGCACACGTGAGTAAGTTGTTCAGCGTAAATTACCTGAACTTAGCGAGTCAGCTATATAATCAACGCAACCTGAGAGAGAAATCATCCCTTGATGATCTCTCTGTTTTCTGGGAAATAGATACCGAGCCCCTCGGTTGAGTCACTGAACTCCCGCTATACCTTCCATGCGACGCTCTTTCGATCCATCTACCAAATACAATAAACAAGAATATATCCCAACACTGCCTGCGCATAAAAAAACCGAGCAATCAAGTACAAGATGATTGCGCGGTTTGTCAGAGCAGTCTCTTAGAATACTATTCTAGTAAAACAATTCTTTTTACTTCATATCCTCAATAAAGCAAGCTGTTTTTTTGGCAGGTCGGTCGGGAAGACCTTAACCGGCAGCGAATACCGAAGAGCTGTAAAGGCCTCAGCCCCAGCTTTTTCCGGAAGAAATCACTCCTGCCAACGTTCCTGCTCCAGCCAGCCGTTTTCCAGGGTGAACAACAGTTCTTCTGCAAAAGGAAACCCGGGTTGATCGTCAAGAAGGCGCTCGGCGGCATGCCGTTGTTTTGCAGTCAAAGGAAGCAGGCAATGTTTGTGGCTGTGCAACGTCTCCAGCCTGCAGCGATACAGTTGCAGAGGAAAGAGGTCATGCATAAGGGCGGCAATTCGTAAACCGGCCGGATCTGAATCTCCCCAGTGATAGCAGGCCAAGGCCTGTGGGGCAAGCAGTTGATAGAGCTTCCGCACCGCGCTCCCGGGAAAGCCGCTGGTAAACAAGATCCCCTGCTGCTGATTTTCCCGCATGAGCCTGCTGAACGGAGCCTCGTTTTCACAACAGATCAATGGAAGCGGTTCACCCCCATGCCAGTACATCCGGTCAATATTCCGAAGGGTTGACCAACCGATTGTTGCCGGTTCCCCCTGCCGGTACAACCGGTAAATCCAGTCAAAGACCTTCCCCCCTTTCTCATAAACAACCGGGCCAAAGAAAACGACATGCACGGTCAACCGGTCACTGAGCACATGGTAGCAGGACAGGAGGTCGCCCTCCTTGTCCAACATGTCGCCATCCGGGCTGCATATTCGCAGCCATTCCACAACCAGGGAGCGCAGTTCTCCCTGGCGCAGTTGCTTGCTGTCGGTACAGAAACGGGCACCGAGCTCGGAAATGGTGATCGGTTCACTGTTGCCAAGCAGAAAGCGCACGGTTTCCGCAGCCTGAAAACA
>CAZPXI010000092.1:0-6576 GCA_964590715.1 uncultured Desulfobulbus sp. | reverse complement strand
TAAAGCCGAACCTCATCCCGGGCATTGACCCGGATGGGATCAAGGCCAAAAAAGTTGCCCAGAAGCGCCATCTCCCCGGCGGAGAGTGCCTGTCCCAGCTTCATGGTACCGCTCAATTTCCCTTTACGTTCATATCGCCGGACGATCTTGCCCAGTACCCGGTCAAGAAACTCCCCACTATCCATCAGAGTTCCTCATCAAAGGCCACCGGCTTTTCCGGCCCGGCAAAGAGATCAATCTGGCGCCCCTGTGGGTTTTGCCAGTGAAAGGGGTACAGATGCACATCAAAATTTCTATCCTTCTTGACCAGTAGGGTGGTGGAGTTCTGCACTTCCCTCCGTACTCCGTCCTGGTCGGGCGAGGCAATAAACAGCTGCAGCCCGAGGTCGGTGGCAAAACCGAGAATCTGATCACGTCGCCCGGCATCGATGCCGTAAAAAGCCTCATCAAACAGCAGGGTATGTATCTTTGTTTTTTTCCCTCGATACAGGAAATGGGCAATGGTCAGGATCAACAGGTAGTTGGGGACGGCCTGCTCACCGCCCGAGCCGATACTTTTATTTTTCCGATCCATGACCACTCCCTGGTCACTGATGGTAGAAACCTGCATCTGGTAGCGGAACCAGTTCCGGTAATCCAGCTCTTCCGGAATACTGCCCGCTTCCGTGGCAATGATTGCTTCACGGTGATCATCAAAAAAGGTCTCTAACTCTTTTTCGGCCGTTGGATCAAAGGGGCTGATTTTTTTTATGATGGTAATGAGATGCTGAAACTGATCGAGTGGGCGGATACGAAACCGATACCGCTGGCCGCCGAAGGAACGTTCTTTGAGCAGGGTATTGATCCTGCGGATCATCTGGTCAAGTTCACCCACATGAGCACGCAGATACCGCATCAAATCGGTCATGATAATCTTTTTAAACAACTCCCGTGTCCGTTCGTTGATGACTTCTTTTTGTTCGGCAAGTGCTGTGGACTGTTGATCAATGATCAGGGAGAGCGGTTGCTGGCGAAAATCTAAAAGCTCATTGTCGTCTTCGTCATAGGCAAAACGAAAGCCACCGCCGAATTCCGGATCATTGAGCTTTTCTTTGATCTGCACCGCCCCGGTCAGGGCCGCATCCCGACTCCTCTCTCGTTCCTTGCGGACGGCATCCCGGGTTCTAAACTGCTGGCCCTTCCTGGTCTTGAGGATGTAATGGTCAAGGTCATCAATGTCCGGAACAATTTGTCGCAGTTGTTCTTCCGTCGCCGTTTTCTGCTCCTCAAAAGAGATCAACTCTGCAGACAACTGCTGCAGTTGCAGCTTGAACTGTTGTATTGCATGTTTATCAGCACCTGTTTTTTCCACAAGGGTGTCGGTTGCCTGTCGATTCGCCGCCTTTTTATTATTCAAGGTCCTTATACGTCTCTCCAGGTTGGCGAGCCCCTCACCGGCAATGCGCTGCGCCAGTTCCTTTTGCCGCAGCTTGAGACCGTCCACCTCCTGTTTTCCGAGCACAACGCGACCGTGCTGCTGTTCAAAGAGTTCTTGACAATGTATCCTCTCCTGCTCGGCCCTTGCGCCTTCCCGGGCCTGCCTCTGCAAGGTTGCTGTTTGTTCAAGAAGAAATGATTTAAAAGTGGAAAGTTGTTCCTGCTCCCGAAGAAGTGTCTGGAGTTTTTTCTTTATTTCCCGGCTATCATGATTCAGACTGCGCAGGGTCTCCTTGACCTTCCTGATTTCAGCGGCCAGGGCCTTTTTTCGGCTTTCTTCACCAATGAGTCCGGCCGAATGCCCATGCAGCCTGCGCTCATGGCTGCGGAAGGCCGCAAGCGGCTTGCCGTGAACAAGACTGACCTGCGGCTGTAGACCGCTGCTTTCCATTTCAACGGCAAGACAACGGAGACAGTCAGGATCCGAAGCCTGAATATCAAAGACACGACGCATCCAGTCGGGCAGGGCTTCGGCTATCCTGCCGGTGGAACTGATACGCAGACCGGGATAATCAACCACAATTTCTCTGGCTTGCACATACTCGGCCTCGCGAAAGAGTATAATAGCAAGATTTTCTTCACCGATGCACTCCTCGATATATTGCCGTTCCTTCTGCTTAACTGCAGTCGACCATTCCAGTCCCAGGTACAGAGGCCGCGGGTTAAGGACACTTTCCCGCATCCTGCGCAGGCAGTGTTGGTAGTTGTCGAGATTCGGGAAAAAATCGCTTTGCCGCTCCAGTTCCTGCAAGACCTCTTCCTGCTCTTTGATATCGTCGAGGCAGGCAGTTTGCTGCTGCTTGAACACGGCTGCATCCTGGACGGCCGTTTGCAGATGAGCATCGCACAAGGTGATACACTCCCCGGCAGTGACCTCGGGTTCGGCAAATACATCTTCTGAACGGCTGAGCTGATCAAGTTCCGCCTGCAAACGGCTGACTGAAAAGGGCAGGTGCACGGCCCGGGCGGCAAGCGCCGGGAGAAACCCGGCCAGCATCTTCTCCAGTTGTGTCCGAAGACGCTCAGACTCTTTTTCACACTTGCGCAAACGGACCCGTTGTTTGTGTAACTCCCGTGTTTCCCGCTCTAAAATCCCTTTTTTATCGTCAAGTTCATCCTGACACTGTTTTTCCTGGAGAATCAGTCCGGAGCCGTCCCTGGCCTTAAGGGTCTCAAGGCGTTTCTCAAGTTCTCGTTCTTTGCGCGCCAGCACGGCAAGCTCTTCCTCGTCACGGAGCAGCTGTTCCTCTCCCGTTGCAATCCTGCCTGTTACCTCTGTCCGTTCCCCGCGTATTTTCTTCAGAGAAAAACGGCAGTCCAGCCAGTCATAACGCAGCATTGCCTGTCGCTGCTCGGCAATGGTGGTTATGATTACCTGCAGGCCACCAAGC
Organism: uncultured Desulfobulbus sp.; assembly: GCA_964590715.1. Lineage (GTDB taxonomy): Bacteria > Desulfobacterota > Desulfobulbia > Desulfobulbales > Desulfobulbaceae > DRLX01. Next base: position 3,709 of record CAZPXI010000092.1, on the reverse strand, counting down.
CAGAGAAGTTTGCGGTCAAGGTCATCAAGAATAGCCTGTGACTCGTCCAGAGTCCGCAGGGCTTCGATAATCTGTTCAAAAATGGCTGTTCTTGGTTCAGGAAGCAGTTTTTTAAACAGTGCATGGTAGTCGGCCGCGCCTGCGGATATTTCCCGATACGCCTTGCCCATGGCAAGAAAACGACAGATATCCCGGTAGGTCTCTCCGCCGCCAAAGAGACGTTCACCGATTTCCCGTCGATAACCGGCCTGATTATTGAAAAAACCGCGTCTGGTGCCCAGTTGTTGTTTAAATTCCCGGCGGGAAGCAGGGCGTTGTCTTCCGTCTTCCTCAACCAAAAAGGAAATCTCGGCAAGGGGACATTCCCGGATAACACCCCAAAACCCGATACGTTCATCAAGAGCGGTGGCGGAGATCCCCACCCCGATGGTCAACGGCTTGCCCTGTCTGCCGATTATTTCAAGGGCCACATAGGTAATGGCCCCGTTCCTGTTCATAATCCCGGTGTCCAGGTTATAGCGCAGGACAATACCCTGCACTCGTCGACCATCCCGTTTTGAACCGCTCATCCTGGCAGCGGAGTTCCACTCCATGGCAAGGCCTGCGGTCAAAGCATAATGGACCGCATCAAGGATAGTTGTCTTGCCGCACCCGTTATCACCGAGCAGGAACAGGTGGCCGCCCCCTTCAAGGGTAATGGTCTCATTGGTAAAGTTGTGAAAGTTGATAAGCCGGATAGCGCGGATGAGATAAGGGGTGTGCTTCATGTTTTCGTGCCCTCCTGCTCCGCAAGCTCCGGAATCAAGCGGGAGAGTGCGGCCCCGTTATAATGGTACAGCGCAGGCATGGCCTCATAGATCAACTCCTGTTCCGAGGCCTGAAGATCTTCCGGCGGCTTTATTTTTGTCAGAAAACGGTATTTTTCAAGCTCCGGCATCACCGGTTTCCAGATTTTTATCCGGACATATTCCTGGGTATACTGCTGCTGTTTTTCCGGGAAAAGCTCCTGAAAACGTTTGTGACTGTAGTCCAGCAGGTCGCCGAAATGAAACCGCAGGTTCTGCTTATCCTCCACCGTCATCCCGTTTTCCTCCAGCTGCTGTTCAAAAAACTCGAGCAACATCATAAAGGCCAGACATTCATCTCTTTTGGTAAATTGAAACAGGGAACGGTTTTTCGGGGTAATGGCCCGGTTATACCAGTCTGCCTTATACACCCGGGCACATTTGGAATCGATCAGCAGAGTCCAGTTATAGAACTGTTTGAAAAACTCCGTAAACTCACGCCGGTATCGACGCAGAAACAGAAATAGATTCTGGTCGTCGACAGCATAAAAATACGGGCTTTCAAGCAGGATATTCAGCACGGCCTGCACCCGGTCACGGTTACGTTTTAAGAGTTGTGCAAGTTCTATTTCCATGATTTTTTTACAAAACGTTCCCAGATTTTACTTAAATACTGCCCTTCAGAAAACGAGAAAATAATTTTTCAACCTCAAAAAAGGTGGGCGGTGCCCACAACGTTTGCTTTTATAAAAATTTATATGAAAGTACCTTCCAAGGCTTTGCCTCTTGAGTCTCCTTGATTGTTCGTTGTGGCTGTGGCCTGAGAACCCGGAGGCTGGGCTTTGCTCCGCTTACCTGGTCCAGCCATGCTGGTTACTTGGGTTGCGGGCAAGGCCCGCCGTGGGTTTTATTTTGATATTTTGATTGAATACGGGAAATCGTCATTTCACGACAGCGTAAACTCTGCTCACCGGCCGTGAGGACAATTGTCGGTTCTTCCGGCTGCAGGGTAAAATCAACACGCGCCAGCCGTTTGCCGTCGTCCAGCAGACCGGCCCGGGAAAGTTCAATGACTCGAACAAAGTCTTCAAAACAGTCAAACCTGGCCATGGACAGCAGGTTGTTTTCGCCGCTGGTACCGATTTTCCTGTTGATCCATTGTCGAAGAAGGGCAAGTTCGGCCTCATCCATAGACTGGACAGGAGTTTTTGAACGCTGTTTCCGGCCGAGAAAAAGCTTGGGAAAGCTTGCGGTACCGGGTACACGTTTCTTTGGTTTTGGCGGTTCTGCTTTTTCAAGCGTATCCCAGTAGTTGGGGTCAAAACCGGCCAGGGGCTGATTGAGAAGATCATTGAGGAAAACAACTGCGGTTTCGTGTTCCGAAAGTGCTGCAATCTCCTCTATGCGGTGGCCGATATCCTGCAACCGATTATTTTTTCGTTCCAGCTCCCGCAAATGACTGCGCAACTTCTGCCAGACCTGCAGGGAGGAGGTGTTAATACGGTGCAGTAACCGGTCAAGTCCTCCCTGTTCGGCAAAAAACGTCATCAGCCGTTCAGGGATAGCGACGGCCTGTGCATCCCGTCGCGTCTGTAAAAGATTGGGCGTTCGCAGCCGTTCCCTTTCCATCACTTCATGGCAGTGGACAAGCTTGTCCAGGTTTTTTTTATTGTGCAGCCGGTCAAGCAGCGGCAGAATTTCCAGCCGGAGGCTGTAGGACTGTTGAAGAAAGGTCTCGACATAATGATCCACTTCCTTGATAAGTTGTCGTACTTCTTCTATTGCATAACGCTTCACCAGAAAAAAGAGCAGGTGTCCGTTGAAGTCGGCAAGTCCGCCGGTAATCTCCTGACAGAGGTCACCTGCCTTGAAGAGTTGAAACAGCACCCGGCGTGCAGTTTCAGCAGAGTTATCCTGCTCCGGCCGGAAACGATGTACAAGGCGCAGGAGTTCGCCAAGCGTTCCCCGTATTTCGCCAAGCAGATCCCGGGTATCATTGCCCCGGTTATGAATATCGTCCAGGAGCCGCTGTTCCAACCATTCAAGGAAATGAACCGTTTCACTTTTCAGTCGATAACGAAACTTACGTTTACGGTTGTCGCGATACCCTCGGAGCCGCTGCTTCTCAATCCGAAAATCGACCAGATTCCAACTTGCGAGTTGATCAAGGTCACTACGAAACCGGTCATGATCATACCCCTCATCCCGGACACTCTGGGCAGGGAGAACCGCACGGTAGATATCATCGTACAGCGGCTCAAGCTCATGCTCTCGCTTAAAGAGCAGCATCCGGTACAATATGTTGAGATAGGGAATGGCCCGTTCAGAGGTGTAAAATGATCCCAGTCGACGATTGCGGCCTTCGAGCAGTACCCTTGCCCGGCCCCGTTCAAAAAAAGAGAGCGCCTCTTTGCCGAAAAGGCCGGTTATTTCCTGTTGATTCTCTGGTTGCACAGCATCTTTTCAAATCGGCGGGGCAATGTGGACCACGATCCGCATATCGGTGTCGGCCCGGACCCCATGGGGTTCGCGGATATCACAGACCAGCATATCTCCGACTTTTGCCGGCAGGGTTTCCTCGTTATCGGCAAGAAAAGCGCCTTCTCCTTCAATCACCAGGATACTGACCTGGCCGTCGAGGTCGTGACTGTGGACCGGAAAGATCGACCCGCCCATGATATTAAAATTCAGAATTTTAAAATGTTCCGAATCGTGCAGAATGATACTCTTCATGCCGAGCGGATTGAATTCCCGGGTCTGATCAAGTTCTATTTTTTTCATACTCTCTCCTCTGTTAAGGTATTATTTTGTTGCTGTACAACAGTCTCGGCCTCACCGTTTGAGCCAAGAAGCAGGGCAATATGCCGGGTCTTTTCATTGTAGCCGAGCGCAATTTTCAGGGTCATGGTCAACGGCACGGACAG
>CAZPXI010000091.1:0-9194 GCA_964590715.1 uncultured Desulfobulbus sp. | reverse complement strand
CGAACAGGGTTTGCAAAGATTGATAGCTTCAAAGGGGCCTCAATCCGTATTTTTCATTTTTTTACAAAAAAATAGAATGGAATTAAGCCGTTAAGGCATATGTAAAAAAGTTATCAACAGATTTTCCACAATGTAGCATCTCTAAATTCCTATGCATACCTCAACAATACTCTCAAATCCTCTAAAAATATCCCCCTACCCCTCCCTTTCATTTTAACTGCCCGCCGCTGCTGATTTTTTCTCTCTTACTTTTATTGATAAAATAATTTGCTCTCTTTCCGGACCGAAAAAATGGATTTTTCCGCCCCTGATGATGCCCTGAGGAAACAGGTCAAAGTTTGTCCGAATTCTCGCCTGATTAGGACAGTAAAGACCTGGCCAGTGTAAAGATTTCAACCCGCTCAGCACCACCGGCTTGAAGCACCCGGCTGCACTCACGAACCGTAGAACCGGTGGTGAAAACATCATCAACCAAAAGGACGGTTTTTCCCCTGACCATGTCCGGATCTTTCAGGGCAAAGGCCCCCTTGAGATTTTTCCGGCGACCGGCACCATCCAGATCTGTCTGTGGAACCGTTGCCCGTACCCGGAGTAGCCCATCGGCAACAATACTGTTTCGCCACCGGGGAAAACAGCTGCCGGCCAGCAGCAGGGCCTGATTAAATCCACGCTGCCGCAGACGGCTTTTATGAAGTGGCACAGGGAAGATCAGGTCGGGCACGGAAAAAGTGGAGAAAACCGCCGATTGCGTTGCCAGGGAAGCCATAGTGGCAAGACCTGTCATGTGATGGCCGAATTTCCACTGCAGGATCAGGGAAACCAATGGCTGCTGATAATAAAAAGAAGCTCTGGCCAGTGCAAAAGGCTGTTTGCCGGAGAGACAGTCGCCACAGAGATGATCCCGTCCCGATGGAAAGGGAAGACCGCAACAGGTACAGAGGGGGGTAACAATGGGAACAAACCCGCAACAACAGGGTTCACAGAGAAGAGGGAGCCGATACCGGTCAAGTTGCCGGTCGCAGGTAAGGCAACGGGGTGGAAAGAGCAGATCCTTTATGCTTTCAAAAAAAGACACACTGTCTACAGAAGAACAGGCTGAAGGGAAGGCCCTCAGACTGTAGAAAATATTCCCCAGGATCAGTCCCGGGGAATATCGGCTGGGGAGTTGTCCGGAAATGCACTGGACAGCTCTCCACAGCCTTTAGCCTGCAGCCTGAGCAACCTGAAATCAGGCCATGGCGGCCTTGAGATTTTCATCCAGCTTGGCCAGAAACTCTTCAGTGGTCAGAAAACTCTGATCTCCACCGATAAGAAGGGCCAGATCCTTGGTCATAAATCCCGACTCCACAGTCTCCACACAAACGCTTTCCAGGGTCTCGGCAAACTTGACCACATCGGGAGTCTCATCAAAGGTTCCCCGGTAGCTGATGCCACGGGTCCAGGCAAAAATAGAGGCAATGGGATTGGTCGAGGTCTTATTGCCCTTCTGATGCTCACGGTAATGACGGGTCACCGTGCCATGGGCCGCTTCCGCTTCAACGGTCCGGCCGTCCTCGGTCAACAAGACTGATGTCATCAGACCAAGAGAACCAAATCCCTGGGCCACGGTATCGGATTGGACATCACCATCATAATTTTTACAGGCCCAGACAAACCCTCCTTCCCATTTCATGGCCGCAGCCACCATGTCATCAATGAGCCGGTGTTCATAGGTGATCCCGGCCTCGGCAAAGCTATCGGCAAATTCGGCCTCAAATACCTCCTGAAAAAGATCCTTGAAGCGGCCGTCATATTTTTTCAAGATGGTATTCTTGGTTGACAAATACACCGGCCAACCCAGATTCAAGCCATAATTCATGCAGGAACGGGCAAAACCGCGGATGGAGTCATCCAGATTATACATTCCCATGGCACAACCGCTGCCGGGAAATTCAAACACTTCATACTCTATAGCCTCCCCCCCGTCGGCGGGCTCAAATTTCATGGTCAGCCGACCCGGCCCGGGAATCAGGAAATCCGTTGCCCGGTACTGATCGCCGAAAGCATGACGACCGATGACAATGGGTTTGGTCCAGCCGGGAACAAGGCGGGGAATGTTATTACAGATAATCGGCTGCCGAAAAACCGTGCCGCCGATAATATTACGTATGGTTCCATTGGGTGAACGCCACATCTCTTTGAGGTCAAACTCCTCAACCCTGGCCTCATCCGGTGTAATGGTGGCACATTTGACGCCTACCCTGTACTTTTTTATCGCATTAGCGGCATCAATGGTGATCTGATCTTCAGTTTCATCCCGTTTCTGCACCGAGAGATCATAATATTTTAAATCCACATCCAGATAGGGCAGGATCAATTTTTCTTTGATAAAAGCCCAGATAATACGTGTCATCTCATCGCCGTCGAGTTCAACGATGGGATTTTTTACTTTAATTTTTGTCATAACGTCCCTCTATCCTTTCTTCTTTGAATACACAGATTAAAAAAAATACCGCCGGCCCGCAAAAGGAATCGACCAGGTATACACGGTCTCCGCACGGGCATATCGCACATAAATAAACTAAATAGCATAGTCGATCACAAGCCAATCGTCAACGAAACAGCATCGGCCGGGCATTAGGAAAAAAGGTGCCTTTTATGCCTGACCATGATATATTCGATAAGTTATACAAGGAGATAGTACGGGTTCGCTCAAAAATAACTACATAGAGGTAAATGTTCAGAGTGCGCCTCAGAATGCGAAGTTCTTTTTGAGCGAACCCTAAGCCCTGCACCGGGGAAATTCGGCGCAGGAAAGAGATTCATCCGACACCCGGCACCTGATACACAATGGTTCAGGCATCACAGACAAAAAAAAGGCTTGGAGTCCTCATCGGCGGATCAGGACTGATCGGCGGTACGCTGGCCCATTACTTCAAGACAAAAACAGATGACGAAATAGATATCCGGGCTCCCAGCTCAAAAAAACTCTCTATTCGTACAGCGGAAGACATCAAGGCCTACCTGCGCCGGGTCCAGCCCGATTTCGTCATCAACACGGCTATGGCGGCCTTGGACAGTGACGCCCAGCTGGCTTTTGAAGTCAACTATCTCGGCACCGTCAACCTGGCACGGGCCTGTTGTGCGCTCAACATCCCCTACATCCACATGAGTTCAGCCTCAACTCTGCCCAACGGGCGGAGCCTGACCGAAGAAGATCACCTGCCGCTGTCGCCGTCGCTGAGCAACTATGCCAAGTCCAAGCTCATGAGTGAGCGGACCTTGAAATATATGGGCAAGCACCAGGGACTCGATTACACCGTCGTCCGGCTGGCCATTGTTTACGGAGAGCATGACCATAAAATCCAGGGATTCCACCGCCTGTTCTTTACCATTGCCGACGAATCCATGCCCTTTCTGATTACCAAGAAAGGGGTTCAGCACTCGTACACCAACGCCAATAAACTCCCCTACTTTGTCCATCATATTCTGGACAAACGGCAGGAGTTTTCAAAGGCAACCTATCACTTTGTCGACAGGGAACCCATAGCCCTGGATGAGCTGATCCTGACCATCCGCTCCTATCTTGAGCTCAATCGGCCCCGGGAATTGTATGTTCCCTACCCGGTGATCCGCTCCGGCAAATACTTTCTTGAACGGCTGGCCAAAATCCTGAGCTGGTTCGGGATCACCGTCCGGCTGCCGCCGGAACTCATGTTCCTGGAAAATTTTTATCATTCCCAGACGTTAAACTGCGACAAGCTGCTGCATTCAAGCTTTGTCGATCCCTTTCCCGATGAGACGGTTATTTCGGCCCTGCCCAAACTGGTCATTTATTATCTGACCCGCTGGGGACATCTCAACCTGATAACCACCTTTAACGAAGAATTTTTCGGCTGCAATGAACTGGAAAACGATTTTCGCTATTCCCCCAGGGAACTGCTGAGCTCCATCCACGCCGATTCAACCGGACCCTTTGCCGACATGACCGATAACAGGTAAACCATTTCCTATGTCACCTTTCCGGCTCCTCCGTTCATCGCTTTTTCTTTTTCTCGTTCCATTTGTCACCTGTGCGGTCTGTGTTCTTGCCATCATCGACACCAGCGTATTTAAAAGTTCCACAGTTGAGGCCCAGAAATATCCAAGGACCTGGGCCAGGATTCTCCTGTGGATTGCCGGGATCAAGGTTCGGGTCACCGGCATGGAAAACCTTGACTCCCATGCCACCTATGTCTTTGCCGGTAACCATAGCAGCCAGCTGGACATTTACAGTTTCCAAGGTTACTTTCCTCATGATTTCAGATGGATCGCCAAAAAAGAACTCTTTAAAATCCCCCTATTCGGTCGGGCCATGCGCAGGGTGGGTTTTATCTCCATTGACCGCTCCCGCGGCCGGGAAGCGCTCAAAAGCCTTTCCCTGGCCGCAAACCGTATCAGCGACGGGAGCTCGGTCCTGATCTTCCCGGAAGGTACCCGCAGCCGGGACGGAAAACTCCATCCATTTAAAGCCGGTGCCTTCCTGCTGGCAATTAAATCCGGAGTGCCGGTGGTTCCCATCGGCTTCAACAATGCCTCACGGCTCCTGCCCAAGGGTAGACTGCTGCCGAATAGCGGCGAAATTATTCTTCACATCGGCACCCCTATCCCGACCACGGACTACAAGACCAGAGACAAACAAAAACTCGCCGCACTCCTCCATGACCGGGTTGCCCAACTCCTTGACAAGCAGCATCTCCCGACTGAGGAAAGTCATAAATCGAAGCCTTCATAAACCTTTGCTTTTTCCCCCGAACATGGCATAATGGCGCCGGGTTCATGCATGCACAGTATCCCGCTGCCTGAAAATAATATAAGCTACGATGTAGACAACAAATAATTGCCACAGGAATCCTCCATGCAGTTGAAATCAGACCTTTATAACTCCCCGAGACCGGTTGCAGCATTCCCGATCCTTTTCTTTTTTCTGCTGTCGCTGTTTTTTGTTCCAACGGTACAGGCGGCCAAACAGAACACCGCGTTTCTTCCCTTAAAAATCAATGCCTCTGACCACAAGGGCCTCCAGAAACGGGCCGACAAAGCCCTTGCCAGTGCACTGGCCGCAAAAAATTTCTCCATGGTCTCCCGATCCGAAGCGGAAAGTCTTGTCGACTATTCGGGTTCCTGGCCCCCCCCGGCCGCAGTCCTCAGTAAAATTGCCGACAAAACCGGGTTCGACTATGTTGCCGTGGGCAGTCTGACCAAAATCGGTGACCGCATCAGCCTGGATGTTGCGGTTTTTGATACCCTCAGTCCCAAGGCCTTGCACAGGTCGTTCCAGGAAGCCCCGACCGACAACGAGCTGGATCTGGTTGTTCACGATGCGATCACCGATATCCTCGGCTACTCCAGCCGCGACTTTATCATCGCTTCCATTGCTCCGGCCGGAAATGAACGAATCGATTCCGGCGCCATCCTCCGCAAGATCAATACAAAGCCGGGCGACTTTTACGACCCCGCCGGTCTGCGCCGGGATCTGAAGTCCGTGTTCTCCATGGGCTATTTTGACGATGTCGCCATTGATGTTACCGATACCCCGACCGGCAAAGCCGTTATCTTTCAGGTAAAAGAAAAACCGATTATCAGCTCCGTCACGTTCAGCGGAACCGATGAGATCTCCGAAGATGATGTTCGCGAGGCCGCAAATATCCTGCCCAACTCCATTATCAATCCATCCAAGATCAACAACGGGGTTCAGCGGGTCAAAAGTCTGTACAAATCCAAGGGATATTTCAACACCAAGGTAACGGCCAACCTCAGCTATCCGACCCCGGAAACGGTTAATGTACGCTTCCAGGTCCAGGAGGGAGAAAAAATATCGGTTGAAAAGATAACCTTCCAGGGTAACACATCCTTTGATGACGGTGACCTTGAAGATGTTATTGAAACCGGAACCTGGAACTGGCTGTCCTGGTTTACGGACAGTGGCGTCCTGAAAATGGATGTCCTGCAGCAGGATGCCGGAAGACTGGCCGCCTTTTATCATAATCACGGTTTTATCGAGGCCAAAGTTGGAGAGCCCAAGGTCGAGGAAAAGAACAACGCCCTCGACATCACCTTTCCCATCGAGGAAGGCCCGCGCTACCGGGTTGGAACCGTCGACATCCAGGGCGACCTCATCAAGGACAAATCCACCCTGATCTCCATGCTGAAAATTCGCGGGGAAAAATTTCTCAACCGTAAGGTGCTGCGGGAAGACACTCAGAAATTGACCGACCTCTATGCTGAAAACGGCTATGCCTTTGCCGAGATTACCCCTAAAATCAACCGGGCTCCGTCCGGAAAACGGGTCGATATCGTCCTCAAGATAGACAAAGGCTCACTGGTCTACTTTAACCGGGTAGAGATAGAGGGCAACACCCGAACCCGCGACAACGTTATCCGCCGGGATCTTACGGTAAAAGAGGGCGGAGTCTTTGATTCCAAGGCCATCCGTTCTTCGACCCAGAAACTGCAGCGGCTTGGTTTTTTCGAAGAAGTAACGGTAACTCCGCAGCCGACCATGAGTGAAGACCAGATGAACGTCATGGTCAACGTCAAAGAAAAATCAACTGGTCAGTTCAGTATCGGTGCCGGCTACAGTTCGTCGGAATCCGTCCTGTTTATGGGTGAAATTTCCGAGAACAACCTGATGGGCACCGGTAACCGGCTCTCATTGTCGGCAAATTTAAGCGGTGTGACTACCCGTTTCAACCTCAGTTATACCAACCCCCGGTTCCTGGACTCCCACGTATCTGCGGGTATTGATGTATTCAACTGGCAGCGGGAATATGATGATTATACCAAAGATTCCACCGGCGGCGCCCTGCGTTTCGGACAGCCGTTTTTCGGCAAATGGTATATTTACTACGGCTACTCAATCGACAATACCACCTTGAGCGATATTGCGGAATTCGCCTCCCAGACCATTAAGGATTCCCAGGATATTAAAATCACCAGCGCCGTCAACACCCGGTTGATCCGAGACACCAGAAACAAACAATTCGTCCCTGATTCAGGTTCCCAAAACTCATTCAGCGTCCGCTATGCCGGTGGTATTCTCGGCGGAGATGCCGAATTCACCAAGGTTGAAGGAACCAGCAGCTGGTATTTTCCCATGTTCTGGAAATCGGTTTTCCATATCAAGGGTTCCATTGGTGAGGCCTTTACCAATGATGACAAAAAACTGCCTGTCTATGAACGATACTACCTCGGCGGCATGAACAGTATCCGCGGTTTCCCCTCCGCCGACATCAGCCCGGTTGACCCGGTGACCGGCGAGAAAGTCGGTGGTGATAAGATGTGGTATACAAACATTGCCGTCCAGTTTCCCCTGATGGAAGAAGCCGGTCTGCATGGGGAGATTTTTACCGATTTAGGCAACGTCTATGCGGTGGGTGACAACTGGGACTTCAGCGACTATAAACATACAGCCGGTATCGGATTCCTCTGGATGTCTCCGATGGGGCCGATTCGACTGGCCTGGGGTTTCAACCTGGACCAGAAGGAAGGCGAGGACAAATCCAACTGGGACTTCACAATGGGTGGAGCGTTCTAACCGCCTTCTGTAATGCAGTCGATAATAGAACGACTGCGGGGTAAGCGTCGACTGCAGATTGATGTTTCGGGGCTTGCCGGAAGCAGCGGAGCGCTGTTTCTCGCACGAGCCGCCGACCAACTGCAGAAAACCGTCTGCTGCATTGTCCCCGCCGACGAACAGCTTGAGACCATTGCCCGCGATACTGCGCTCTTCACCGCCGCGCAAGTCCTGGTCTATCCGAGTTTCGAAATACCGCCGTATACCGCGCTTGCACCGGACCCGGCCACCACCGGCTCCCGGCTTTCCACCCTCTACCAGCTGCAGGAAAACGCCCGGCCTTTTATCGTCTTCACCTCGGCCGAGGCCGTCCTGCGCCGGGTTATTCCCAAGCAGTTTCTCAACAATCACTGTGAGCTGGTGATCCGCGGCGAGGAAACCGATCGGGATCAACTGATCAACTCGCTCACCGAAGCGGGCTATCAGAGCTGCGACATGGTTCGTCAGATCGGCGACATGGCAATCCGCGGCGGCATCATCGACATCTTCTCACCATCCGCCGGTGACGCGCCCATTCCCCTGCGGCTTGATTTCTTCGGTGACACCGTTGAATCCATCCGAACCTTTGATCCTGTAAGTCAACGCTCAAAAGAAGAGCGCGAAGAAGCCGTCCTGCTGCCGGCAACCGATCTGCTTTTCCCCGGAGCCGCCGACCGAAAGGCCTGGCGCACATTCCTGGACAAAGAAATAAGCGAACTCTCCTGGGCCGATGAAGAGCATCGACATATCATCGACCAGTTGCAGGCGCATATCCCCTTTGCCGGTTGTGAATTCTTCCTGCCCCTGCTCTATGACTACCGCCACCGTACCCAGACGTTCTTTGACTATTTGCCGACCGACAGCCTGATGGTTACCCTGGACCCGGTCAGTTGCAGACAACAGGCGGAACTGATCCGGGAACGAATCCAGGCCAATTATTCTGAAATCATGGCCGTCGGCAAGGCAGCCCTGCCTCCGGGCCGCCTGTTTCTCTCTGCCGGTGATCAGGAAGAGTACCAAAAAACAGCCTCCCATGTTGCGCTCTGCCAGCTTCCCGATCCGGACAGCCGGGCCGAAGCCATCGCTCTGCACAGCGGCGACCACAACCTCCTTGCCCAGGAAATCGAGCTACAGCGCAAAAAACGTGGCCTGCTTGCGCCTCTGGCCGACCGCTTGATCAACTGGGCAGAACGGGACGAGACCACTGTCATTGCCTGTAAATCTCCCCGACAGGCCGAGCATATGGAGGAAATGCTTGCCGGCTATCAGGTACAGTTGCACCGCTGCCAGAGCCCCATGGATCCCGGAGAACTTTCAGCCGGTCTGATCTATCTGGTCCAGCACCCTCTCAGCCGCGGTTTCGATTTACCGGAAGAACAGCTCCACTTTCTGTCTACGGCCGAACTCTTCGGCGAGAAACGGCTCCAGATCAGCCGGAAGAAAACCCGTAAACGACAGGGGGAACCGGTCCAGCTGGAGACTCTGGCACCGGGCGACATCGTTGTTCATCGCGACCATGGCCTGGGTGCCTTCTGCGGGCTGATCAACATGGAGCTTGCCGGACGGCACAGCGACTTCATGCAGATCGAATTTCGGGGCGGAGACAAACTCTATGTCCCGG
>CAZPXI010000090.1:1262-9232 GCA_964590715.1 uncultured Desulfobulbus sp. | reverse complement strand
GAGGGCCGGGACAGGGAATTGATCCCCGTACACCCCAGAATCTGACTTTAATCATACGCCCTGCCCTCCAGGAGAAAAAAATTGTAAAACAACCACCATAACTACACCTGCAGAAAAACCTCAGCTTTACGAATCTCCTCTTCGACGGCTTCGGACATTCCTGCAATAGTCTGCCAGGAAAGACCGGTCAGCTCAAGGGCGGTGGTCAGCTGGTCCTCGTCGGGATAGCGATTACCTGCATACCCGATATCAAAAAGACAGACATAGCAGTCCGCAAGCGCTATGGCTGCAACCAGTTGCCGGTTTTCAGGGGCAGCGAGTTCAGGGGAGTGATGGTAACAGATGGCCTCGGTAATGGCCTCGTTCAACTTCCATTTTTCCGCAATCAGTCTGCCCACCTCCTGGTGGTCCAGACCAAGAACATCCTGCTCTACTTTAACCAGTGAAAGTTGTCGCTGTTTTGTCAGTGTCAGCACTTCGGTGTACTCATCACCAAAGGGCACCTTACCCAGGTCATGGAGGAGCCCGGCGACAAAATATTCTTCCCGCTCCGCCATAGGGACATCAAGGACGGCGGCAAATAATTTGGCAGTCACTCCGACTCCAATAGAATGGGCCCAGAATTTTTTAATGGGCAGCACCTTGGATTTTTTTGTCTGACCGACACTGCGGATAATAGCCGTTGAAAGTGCCAGGTTTTTAACAGTATTTAAACCGAGCATGATAATGGCCCGGGTCAGAGAGGTGACCTTATTCATCAGAGAATAATAGGCCGAGTTGATGAGCTTGAGCACCTGACCGGTCAACACCGGATCAAGAGAGATCACCTTGTTTAAATCATTGGGAGCCGTGTCCGGCCGGCTGCAGATCTCAAGGACCTTACTGACCGTTGTAGACAGACTCGGCATTTTTTTGACAAAGTTACGAATTTTTCGTAACCGGGCTTCCCGATCATTCATGGATAGACGTATCTAATGCGGTTTTAAAAAGCGGTCTTGACGAGTATTGAAGAAAGATACGCACCCTCAAAGATTGCTCTTTGGCAGCAGCACTGTACCCTTCTCTAAATATTTTATATTAAAGGAAGGATAAGAACTGGTCAAGCACGGCAGGCGAATTAATGGAAAATAAAGCGGCAGCTTTCCGATCAGGCTGGTGCAGGCAGGCAAATTCAGGGACAAAAGCCCACAAGCGGTCAATATCTAAAGAAGAAGCTCTCATCGGCAGGAAAGTCGGCCGTCAACACTCATGCTTGATCAAAAAATCATGGACAACTTCCCGCATGATGTCGAGTTGGTCACGGCCCGTCTCGTGGACCAGAATCCAGACACAACGCTGAAAGGCACGACACAGGTCATCGGGAACGAACAGCTTAATTTCAGCAAGGTCCGGACATGGCGATTCTTTATCAAACACAACCCACTCCAATAGCTATGAACTGCAGGACTCAACCACCTCGCTATACCGCAGGCCGGTACCGCCGAATATATCCAGGGCAGAGCCGACGGTAACATCAAGATTCCCCTCTCCCGCTTCCCGAACCAGCTCCAGGTCGGCCATGGAGGCGACCCCGCCGGCATAGGTGACGGGGACGGGAGTGGTTTTAGCCAGCATACGAATAAGCCGTTGATCCACCCCCATACACTTGCCCTCGACATCCACCGCATGGACAAGAAATTCATCACAGGATCCGGCAAGCTCCTCAAGGATCCGGCCGGTAATCTTCAGACGGGTAAATTTCTGCCAGCGATCAGTGACGACGTAATAGTCATTATCCCGCATGCGGCAACTGAGATCAAGGACGAGGCGGCTGCGGCCAACCAGCCGACAGAGGTGGTGCAGACGTTCTTGATCAAGGACTCCGTCATGAAAAACATGTGAGGTCACAATAACATGGGAGGCTCCCCGTTCAAGCCAGAGGACGGCGTTCTGATCGCTAATACCGCCGCCGATCTGCAGACCTCCAGGCCAGGCGGCAAGGGCATCAACAGCGGCCTCCTCGTTGCCGGGGCCGAGCATGATCACATGTCCGCCTGTCAACGCATCCCGGCGGTACATTCGACTGTAATAGGAGGGGGGAAAATCAGAAGAAAAATTGGTGAGGGGCTGATCGGCGTCGGTTCCGCGCAGAGTCGAACCGACGATCTGCTTTACCCTGCCGTCATGCAGGTCTATGCAGGGTCGAAAACGCATATGAATTCAGAGAAACAGCAGGGGGCGAAAGCACGGTCGGAAAAAATTATTGCCATTAGAACTCGCCGGCAATCACCGGTCGCCCCTGATCAACTGTCAGCCCTCTTTGACCATCATCGTCGACGGGTCAAGGTTGAGCTCGGTACCGGAATCCGGGGTGCTGCCGTTATTTCGTATAATTTCCAGCTGGATTGTCGCATTCTGTTCCGGTTTGAGCAGGATAACGGTATCAAACAGGTCATCCACTTCATGACAGGGAGCCGGGACACCTGTGGGCGATACCCGGTCATCGGCACGGTGGCTGGTTGCGGAAAACCAGGCCTGAAGATTCATACTCTCAAAGAATTCCTTGATGTCTTCAACAGTGGAACGGTCGGAATTCTCAAAGTCAAAACCATCGATAACCAGACAGTTCGGCTTGAAGATATCCTGCAAAATCAGATCATTAAGACGTTCTTCCAGCCGGGGCCTGCTGAAGGTATCTTCCTTAAACGTCATAATCATCCTGTGGTGAGCAACCATCTCAATCAGCTCATGCGGCCGGGTGATACTGTGCTCCTGCAAAATAAACTGGAGGATGTCGTCATACCAGGTTTTGGTTTTGTCTATGGACTCCCCTATACTGACATGGATGACCCGGTTTCCGCGCAGAATTGAATCCAATGCTATCTGGACCAACAGGGCCGTTTTTCCCAAACCTGCACGGGCCATAACCAACCCCAATTGCTTGCTTCCCCGGCCCAGGTTTAATACCCGTAAAGGATTCTGATTAACCAGTGGTTCGTATCCCATTGTCTTGCCTCTTTATTCTATTCTTTTTATACACTTATCAATTGATCACGGTAATAACCCAAGCCTGTCAGGCTTCTTTTTGCTGCTCCTGATGGGCTTTTACCAGGTCTTCGGCCACGCTTTTAGGCACCTGTTTATACGTTGAAAACTCCATGGTGAACTCTGCCTTTCCCTGGGTCAATGACCGCAGGGTGGTTGAATAGCCAAACATCTCCGACAACGGCATTTCCGCCTCAACCACGGTATAGTTCCCCTCTTCAAAGGTACCGACAATCATACCGCGTCGCTGATTCAAACTGCCCATGACCGCGCCCTGGAACTCGGACGGCCCTTCAACAGCGACCTTCATGATCGGTTCCATAATGACTGGACCGGCCTTGGCATAACCCTCCCGAAACGCACCCTTGGATGCCTGCTGGAAGGCCATATCCGAGGAATCAACTGCATGAAAACTACCATCGTTGAGCACCATCTTCACGCCGGTAATTGCAGCACCGATCAGGGTACCCTTTTTCATGCTGGCCTGAAAGCCTTTGTCACAGGAAGGAATATACTCACGGGGAATAACGCCACCGACGATTTCATCGACAAATTCGTACTCTTCATCGGCCAGGGGCTCCATGTAGCCACCGACACGACCGAACTGGCCGGAGCCACCGGTCTGTTTCTTATGGGTATAGTTAAAGTCGGCCCGCTTGGTGATGGTTTCACGATAGGCAACCTGCGGTGCACCGATCTCGACCTCCGCTCCGTATTCCCGTTTCATGCGCTCAATATACACTTCAAGGTGCAACTCGCCCATACCGGAGATAATGGTTTCATTGGTCTCGTGATCAACAAAGGTCTTAAACGTCGGATCCTCTTTGGTAAACCTGTTCAAGGCCTTGGACATATTGACCTGGGCCTTGTTATCCACCGGCTTTATCGCCAGAGAGATAACCGGAGCCGGCACGTGCATCGAACTCATCGACCAGTTAATTTTTTTACTGCAGAAGGTGTCACCGGATGCGCAATCGACGCCGAAAAGGGCAACGATATCACCGGAGCCGGCCTGTTCGATTTCTTCCATCTCATCGGCATGCAGCCGTACTAGACGACCGACCTTTATTTTTTTACCGGTGCGGGTATTTATAATACTCTCACCCTTTTTAATAATGCCCTGGTAGGTACGGATATAAGTAAGCTGTCCATAGCGGCCGTCTTCAAGCTTAAAGGCCAGGGCAACCAACTCATCCTCAGGATTATTGGAGACAGCAATTTCCGCCTCATCGTTGTCCAGATCAAGGGCGATATTTTCAACATCGGTTGGACAGGGCAGGTAGGCATTAACCGCATCAAGCAGCGACTGCACGCCCTTATTTTTATAAGCGGAACCAATCATGACCGGAGCCAGCTCCAGGCTGAGAGTTCCCTTACGGATAGCCTCGTGAATCATCTCCTCCGGAATTTCCTGCTCTTCCAGCATGACCTCCATCAGTTCATCGGAAAACATGGAAACGGCATCAAGCAGTTCTTCACGTTTCCCTTCGGCCTCATCTTTGAGATCAGCAGGAATATCATCATAACGAAGATCATCCCCCTGCTCGCCTTCAAAATAGACCGCCTTCATGGTGACCAGATCAACAACACCCTGGAGATCACTCTCCAAGCCAATGGGTATTTGAATCATAACCGCATTCAAATTCAACTTGTCACGCAGTTGCTGGGCAACCCGGTACGGATTGGCTCCGGTCCGGTCACATTTATTAATAAAGGCGATTCGAGGAACATTATAGCGAGTCATCTGCCTGTCAACGGTGATCGACTGCGACTGGACCCCGCCGACCGAGCAGAGAATCAGGATAGCGCCGTCGAGCACCCGCAGGGCACGCTCCACTTCAACGGTGAAGTCAACATGGCCCGGAGTATCGATTATATTGATATCGTGATCCTTCCAGGTGCAGAATGTTGCAGCGGACTGGATGGTGATGCCACGCTCCTTTTCCAGCTCCATGGAATCCATGGTGGCGCCGACACCGTCTTTTCCCCGAACCTCATGGATGGCATGAATTCGTTGCGTATAATAAAGAATCCGCTCGGTAAGCGTTGTCTTGCCCGAATCAATATGGGCACTGATTCCAATATTCCGTACCTGATCAAGATTTTGTTTCATCTCGCGTTCCTCAACTGCTGCACACAGATCGCTGTTCTTTTTTAACAACTTCCAGTTTCGCTAAATAAAAAAAAGGAGTTGCAGAACATACTGTAACTCCCCTCATCCTGTTTCACACAACGACCACGGCCGCAGAGCTGAAACAGCTTTCCAAGGAAAATATCCTTGCAAAATTTTGTATTATACATCAATAAGAAGCACAAAACAACAACAAAAAAAAGCGGCTACAGCCAAAGGCCATAACCGCCTGATCTTACTGGTGCCGGGACCAGGATTTGAACCAGGGACACACGGATTTTCAGTCCGTTGCTCTACCGACTGAGCTATCCCGGCAACTGGGTTGTGAAGAAAAGACTAATTAGCAAATATCCGTTGTGATTGTCAACACATTTTTTCTATTTATCACCCAACGTCAACTCACCCAGATCAATTTCGAAATCATCCAGGGCCGTACCGGTTTTAACAGACGGCATCAGTTTATCTCCTGCCTTACTCCCGGCAACCAGTGGGGAAGGGGTATCCAGATCAAGATCTTCAACCTGCAGATCTTCCAAACCGGACCCTGGGGCAACAGAGGCCGGAGCTGGAGGAGGCCCGCCGGCAAAAGCTGCTTCGCCGGACGTCTCCTCACCAAGGGTCAAGGCCTCGGCAACACGTTCTTCACCATCTTCTTCAGGAGGAGCAAGATCGGAAATATCTATTTCACCGAAATCAAGCTGCAGGTCATCGTCCGCTTCTTCTCCGGTCTCTGTTGATTCTTTTCCATCACCAAAATCCAGAGTAATCTCATCCTCCAGGGCACCCTCTTCAAGGGCATCGAGTTCAAGGGTCGCCCCATCGGTCTCCTCGACAAACCCAACATCATCAAACTCCTCATTGTCACCTAAATTCATGACGATTTCGCCCTCGACCTCATCCTCTTCAAACGACAGGTCCACAGCCTCTTCCCCATCGTCCGGATTCTCCGCACCAGCAAAAACTTCCTCATTTTCTTCCAGCGGGGCTTCAGATTCCTTATACTCAAGATCCAAAAACACAGGTGTTACGACAGCAAAAACAGTTCCGTCAAGATCGGTAGAGGCCTCACTAATGTTTTTGTTACATTTCTTACAGGATTCCAAATGGTCAAAAGAGATATACCCACATTTTGGACAACGCATAATCCATCCGCCTTACATATTGTAATTTATTGTGTTCCCGGAGATTCCAACCAACCAGAGCACAAGAATCATTCCGCAGCTCACCCGCCTGTTTCTTTGTACGTGTATGAAACCGCCGAGTTACTCCCCCTGTGATCAGTTCCATTTCTTTTCCAGCGACAGCCCATCGGCTCCGACGACAGGCAGCCTGCAGACAGTGCTGCAACAGAAAAAACCATGAAAAGCAAAGGACATCCTTTGCTCCATAAAACATTATGTCACACGGAAAGAGAAAAAATCAAGGCGGAATTTTAAAAAAACCTCGCACTTATCCATGAAAAGACCGGGGTTGGGACCGATATTGACGCCGCAAGTACGGTACGAAGCAGCCTGCAAAAGGTATAGATGTCCAGGTTTCCAGGAAAACACGAGTAATCAACAAAAGATGAAAAAAACAGCTCCCGGACACTTCCGCCTTGCATCACGTTCCAAATTCCATATAATACGTATAACTTATCTTCTAAATCCTCCGATTTTCGACCGGTTTTCTAAAAATTTTACTCTACTGTTTATGCCGAACCAATCCCAGACGACCATAGACCATGAATTTCGGGTAAACCTTATCCATCTGGTTCTCTCGTCGCTGGTCGTCAACCTGCTGGCACTGGCCATGCCGATCATGATGCTGCAGACCTATGACCGCATCCTGCCCAGCCACGGTTACGGGACCCTTACCCTGCTTGTCTTCGGAGTTATCACTGCCGTGATTCTGGAAATGCTCCTGCGTATCGCCCGATCTTACCTGACATCCTGGTCCGGTGCCGTCTTTGAGCATAAAACCGCCTGCAGGGCCATGGAACATATCCTCCAGTCTCCCATGCAGCGTTTTGAAGAACAGGGCTCGGGAACGTATCTGCAGAAAATGGCCTCCATCAGCCGCCTGCGCGGCTTTTATTCCGGCCAGGCCCTGCTCACCATTGTCGATCTTCCCTTCATCTTTATATTTCTCTTTCTGATCTGGTACATTGCCGGCAACCTTGTTTTTGTGCCCCTGGGGCTCTTTTTTGCCTTCAGCCTGTTGGCCTGGTTTGTCGGTTATAAACTGCGGCTGCAGGTGACTGAGCAGGATTTCAGCAGTAAAATCCGTTATAATTTTATTATTGAAACCCTGTCCGGTATCCACTCTCTCAAAGGCCTTGGTCTGGAAAAATTTTTCCTGCGCAGAAACGACCGTCTGCAATCCCGTATCTCCCTTGCCCACTACCAGGTGGCCATGACCAATAATATCGCCCTCAACTGCGGCATGCTGTTCTCCCAGGTGATGACGGTTGCCGTGGTTGCCGTCGGCGCGCTCAAGGTTATCCACGGCGATATGGGAACCGGCGGGCTTGCCGCCTGTGTTCTGCTTTCCGGCAGGATCATGCAACCGGTCCAGCGGGCCCTGTCGCTCTGGACCCGGTTTCAATCCTTTTTTATTGACCGCAAAGAGCTTGATGACATCTTTAAACTGCCGACAACGTCATACAGCGAAACAAAGCAGATTAAAAAGCCGACCGGCCATATTGTTTTAAATAGTGTGTCTTTCCGGTATGAAGAGGAGAGCCCGCTGCTGCTTCGGGATCTGGACCTTGAACTGCATCCCGGAGACTCCCTGGCCATATCCGGCAGTGCCGGCTCCGGAAAAACAACCATCC
>CAZPXI010000090.1:0-1162 GCA_964590715.1 uncultured Desulfobulbus sp. | reverse complement strand
CCCGGAGACTCCCTGGCCATATCCGGCAGTGCCGGCTCCGGAAAAACAACCATCCTCCACCTGATCACCGGTCTGATCAAACCATCACAAGGAGAAGTGTTTGTCGACGGGGCCAAACCACACCAGGTCAATCCGGCCATCCTCAGCACGCACGTCGGCTACCTACCGGAGAAAGGAACTATTTTCTACGGAACCATCCGGGAAAACCTGACCTTCTTCAACTCCGCCAATGAAGAGGATGCCATGGTCGTGGCCCGGCTCCTCGGTATTGACGATGCCGTCGCCATCCTGCCGGAAGGGTATGAAACCCAGCTCACCGATAACGTAACCGATCCCATTCCGCCCGGCCTCAAACAGCGCATCGCCATAGCCCGGGTTCTGGCAAACAAACCAAGGGTCATCCTTTTTGACAACGCCGATCGCGGCCTGGACAAACACGGCTACAATTTGATGTTCGGTGTTCTCGGCCGGCTCAAACCCCGTACGGTCATGATTATCATCTCCGATGACCGTAATATCCTCCGCCTTGCCGACCGGGAATATTTTCTTCACCACGGACGGCTCCAGGAAACGGCTCCGACTGATTCAAAGATCCATAACATACTCCCCTTCCGGGAATTCAGAATATGAGCGGCACAGCGCAGTATACGGAAAAGGCTCTGCACTTCCGCAAAATCCTTGAACCGGCCGGCTGGCTGGGACTGGACAGGGTTTCTCCCCATGCCCGCGCCCTGACCTTCCTTCTTCCCGCTCTTGGCTGGCGCGGACAGGCAAAGCAAATCTGTGAGGCCCTGCCCCATATGCCGGGCGAGCTTGACCGGGTTGATCTGGTCAACAGCATGATCAACCTTGGTTTCCATACCCGCTCGACCACCCTCAATCTTCACAATATAGACCCTCGTTTAAGCCCCTGCCTCTTTGTCTGCAAGGATGATATCCCCTATATCCTGCTTCCCGATGCGGAAGGAACCGGATGCGAGGTTTATAATCCGGCCGATGATACCATCAAGCCGATACGGGAAATCAGCGAATGCCGCGGCACCCTCTATCGATTTACACCCCTGACCCGGGAAACCATTGCCGGAGATACTGTCCGCTCCAATGCCGGTGAAAAACCGCTGCAATGGTTTCGCCAGCTGATCAAACGGTTTGACGCTATCTT
>CAZPXI010000089.1:1876-9256 GCA_964590715.1 uncultured Desulfobulbus sp. | reverse complement strand
CCCGCCCCGGAGCATTCCTTTGCCTCAGATGAGGATTTCAGCTCCTTGCTGGAAGATTGAAACTGCTTTCCAGGTACCTTTCTTTACCCTGCTCCAATTCTCGCATTTCTTGCAGCTGAGTTTCAGGCTGCCCTTTCGTGTAATCAGAAAAAATCTATTCCGGCTGGTCTTCGGCCGGGGGGCTGTCTCCCAATCGTTTTGAGGAAAAAGCATCGTGGCGGTCTGAACCTGCCGGGTCGTACTCCGCCCTGTTTGTTATTTACAGAGGAGTTCCAGCAGGATATAGATGTGTTCAGGAGACAGCCTTTTACATCACGGAGCAATACGATAACCTGAGGAGGACCATGCAATGAGTGTTCTGATTGGAGAGACGATCGTATGCGGACAACGCACGGGTGGTGAAGTACAGTTACGGATTTTCGGTGACGAGTTTTATGCGCGCTATGAGACCCCTGCCGGCTATACCGTTGTCTTTGATAAAGACTACGGCGGTTATTGCTATGCCTTGCTTGCGGCCGGGAGATTTGTTTCAAGCGGGGTGCCGATAGGCAAACCTTTGCCCGCCGGTTTGCGGAAACATCTCAAAGAAGCCCCGGAGGTGCGCAATGAAAAGTTTGAACGGAACTATAGCCTGTTCAGGCCTCCGGAGATTGATCCGGATTCCAGCGGCACCCGCACTCTGGGCCCGGATGGAGGGCTGCTGGACGGACGGAAATTAAATCAGGGCACTGTTCGCGGTCTCACCATTCTGGTTGATTTTGATGACGTCAAAACAACGATTTCCCGTGAAGCCGTTTACGAGATGTTTAATGAAACCGGTTATACCGCCAACGGGAACTACTGTTCGGTCAACGAGTATTTCAAGATCATCTCCAGCGGTAAGCTCAACTATGTGAACACGGTCGTCGGGCCGGTGAAGCTGTCAAAGCCCCGGAGCTATTATATCAGTCACCTGCTGGTCAAAGAGGCGCTTGATATTGCGGTTAATCAGTTCAATGTCGATCTTGCCGACTTTGACTCGCGCGGTGAGGGTATTGTCGATGCGATCAATATTCTCTATGCCGGGAACTCGCAGTATAACGGCCAGCTCTGGCCCCATAATTCCGTGGCCGGGTATCGATACGGCTCGGTTCGCAGTCATTATTACCAGCTCACCGGGCTGGGTACGCATCCGGTCGACTTACGGATTGGAACGATCTGCCACGAGAACGGCCACCTGCTCTGCCGCTTCCCGGATATGTATGATTACGGCAAACGTGACGGCGACTCTGAAAAAAGTCAGGGTATCGGCCGGTACTGTCTGATGGGTTCCGGTAATCATCTCAACGACCGCCGCACTCCCTCTCCCGTGTGTTCATACCTGCGCCAGCTTGCCGGCTGGGTCGATACTGTTGTGCAACTCGACTCTCCGGGGAAATTCATTGCCGGGCACGGCGCCTACGATACGGTCTGGAAGTATGAGACCACCATTCCCAATGAATACTTTATGGTTGAGAATCGCAGTCAAATTGGCCTGGATGCCTATCTGCCGGCAAGCGGGCTGGCTGTCTATCACTGTGATACGCTTGGTTCCAACGAATGGCAGGGCGGCACCCGCAATAATCACTACCAGTGTGCGCTTCTTCAGGCCGACGGCAGTCTTGATCTTGAGAACAACCGGAATGCCGGGGATGCAACCGATTTGTTCAGCAACGTGTCCGGAGTGGCGCTTTCCGACACAACAACCCCTTCTTCCCGGATGTGGAACGGCACCGATTCCGGCCTGATGCTCTCGGAAATAGCTGGGGCCGGGCAGGATATGAGCTTTACGGTCGGAGAACCGCGCGATCAACCGGTTGTCGAACTCGACACCTCGCCCAATCTCCTTATCCCGGATAACAACCCGGACGGGGTGACCAGTATTTTGAGCGTCGGCTCTTTTGGAGAACTTGTTGATATTTCCGTAAAGGTCGAGATTATCCACAGCTGGATCAGCGACTTGAAGGTAACGCTGGTTGCACCGGACGGCACTGAAGTCGTGCTGCACAATCACGAGGGCGCCGACGGCGATGACATTTCTACGACCTACACCGCTGCAACCGCACCTGAACTGACAAATCTTAATGGCGGGGAGATCCAGGGCGCCTGGTCGCTGGTCGTTGTCGATACCGCTTCGCAGGATGTCGGTCGGCTTGTGCGCTGGGGTCTTGAAATCGGGTATCAAAAGAGTTCAAACAGGGTAACGGAGCGTGCCGATCCCAACCTTGCCATTCCCGACGCCGACCCGCAGGGGATAGCCGGTGTCATTCAAGTTCAACAGAGCGGCATGGTGAAGGATATCGCGGTCGGCGTTGATATCAGGCATACCTATATCGGTGACCTGCGAGTGGACCTGGTTTCTCCTTCGGGACAGGTTGTGCGGCTGCATGATCAGACCGGAGGGTCGGCCGACAATCTCAAGCGGTCCTATGATACAACCTCGACCCCGGGTCTTGGGGATTTTATCGGCCTGTCGATGCAGGGAGACTGGCAGCTCCAGGTACGCGATCTTGCCTCTCTGGATACCGGGACGCTTGTCGGCTGGTCGCTCACTCTTGAATATTGAGCGTTGACGGTGCGGCAAGAGGGTAAAGATAAAGAGCGGTTAAGGGTATAAATGCCCTTAACCGCAATTTCGTCTGAATTCCGGACTGATACGTTTTCGTCCGTACCTGTTTATTTCAACCCGAGTTTCCGGCGTGCCTTTTTCAGGGCTGCCCTGACGGCTGATTTTTTTTCGTATTCTTCCGGCAGATTCCCGGTAACAGCCTTTAATGTGTTCCGGAGAGCCTTGAGTTCCGGACCGGAGGCGGTTTTTGCATCTTCGCTGAGATTTTGCAGTGCAACCACGTATTCGGCAACAGAGACAAACGGCTGTATTTCTCCGGCTTCCTGTTGGTTGAATTGTTCGATTATGCTGTAGCCCGGGTCGCCGTAACACTGGTAGGCGCCCCAGGTGTTGACCGTGGGATGTCTTCTCTGGGTCGTTGCCCTGGCCTCCTTGACCGCCTCGCCGAAACAGCGGCCCTGCAGGAACACCGTGTAAAATGTCCGGGCAAAGGTCAGGGCCGCAGCATCATTGACCGCCCAGCCTGCGGCGATAACAGCCTTCACTCCCTGCTCAATGAGCTGGCCGGCAAGGTTGGCCGCCAGGTGGTACCGTTTCTCCATATACTGTTCCCGCCCGCCTCTGATTTTGCCCAGGTGACAGCAGTTGATAAAGACAAAGGCCGGGGTGACGGGCATCTGGCGAATTTCCATCGGCGTGAGAAACTGATTGTCGCCGATCAGCATTCCGGTTATCCGGTGGGGCTTCTTGTATTCGGATCCAGTGTCCTCGTGGTTGTAAGCCGATTCCGGGAGTTCATAGTCCACAACCCCGTGTCCTGCCAGATGGAGGATGCCGAATTTTCCCGTCATCATCCGGGAGAGGATCTCGGCCCCTGTTTTCCGGATCAACAGATTTTCTCCTTTAACCTTCACCCCGCTGTGTTCAAGTACCCCGGCCACCTCCAGCGCCTCCTTCTGCGCTCCGGGCAGTTCCGGAAACAGGCTGTTTGACCCGGAAAACGGGTCTCCTGCGACCAAGGCGTTCAGGTCGGTACAGATATGAGCCGGAATAATATCCTCGGTGGCCAGTTGTCTGATCATTCCGGACTTGATGGCAAGGGCCTCGTTTCCTTCGCGTCCGGCATATTCCATCAGTTCCCAGGGGTAGGAGGCTGCGGTTGCATCAACTACAAGCATCAGTCGCCGGTTTTCAGCGGCCTGCCCTTTCAGTTCAGCCGGGACCATCAGCTCAAAAAGCACCCGTCCTGCATTTCTGCTTGCAGAGGTCTGGGTTGTCAGCTCTTTTAAAAACGGTTCAATGGACTGCCGCTGGATCGGCTGAATACGCATGTCCGCCCGGGCCCGGGCCGTGAAGGTCGTGTACTTCATGCCTCCATCCTCGGTCCCTTCTATGCGAAGCCGTTGCCACCACTGCGTATCTTCGTTGAAATGGGCCCGTGTCCGGCCGCCGTCTCCCTCTGTAATTATCTTCTCGCAGACAACCGTGTCCGCAAATTCAATATTTCGTCTGCACTCCAGCAGGGCGTATTGGGCATCTATGGCTATGTCTTCATAAAGCTCGATGAAATCCAGTCTGGAAATCGTCAGGTCGGCATTGCCGGCGGGACCGGCCAGGGTCGTATTGGCTTGAAGAACACCCCGCAAAACAGCGGCTATTGAATCCTGGACACTCAGCCGCCGGGCTCCGGTGCCGATCAGCATTGTGGAGAGTGAAATCGGCCGGTTCTTAAAAAAATTCTTCTCTCGGACGACCAGGCCGAATCGGATAACCGCGTCACGGAAACTGCGGGTCAAAGCACCGGGGGTCAGGTCACCAACCATGCCGAGACCGACAATCACGGCGCCGGGAAATTTTTCGTCTCCGGTGCCAAGCAGGATTTCGCTGGTCATGAGCGGGCCTGGATATACACCGTTGCGCTGGCGGCGGCTCAGCCGGTGATCCAATCGTTGGTCCAGGGCCGCCTCCGCGCTGACAATAGTGTCCCCCTGGTAATGACCAACCGCCAGTGGTGACCGGGAAAAACAGAGGTTTCCATGGATGACTGAGACCTGTAACGGCGGTCTGCCGAGTTTCTTTTTTTTGCCGCCATGGATGTCTTTGCCCATGCCGGCGGCCAGAAGCTGCCTCTCATCGGGGAAAACATCCACCTGGTCCGGAGGCAGGCTCTGCTCTTCATCCAGACCCCGTGCCACCGGTGGCTGTGTTGCCAGCAGTTCGGTTGATCCGGTTTCCAGAATCTGGACAAAGGCCTTGTATGCAGGCCTGTAGTCGGGGATGTCGCCATGGGCCGCATTGACAAACCAGCACTTGATACCCTCGGGAATGCCGGTTTCCCATGCCACCTGGCCATCACCCCTTGTGGTGGAGGTGAAGAGAATCTCCTTTTTCCCGGGAGAGGTTTTCTCCACCGTGACCGAGCTCGGGGTTTTGTCGGCATGTCCGGCAACGTAGAAGACAGCCTCGGGGTCAAGTTTGACTTTGAACAGTTCCCGCCATGTTTTCCGGGCGTTGTTCAGGGCGGTTTTGGTGGGGCGTTTCCATTGTTTTCCAAAGATGTTTTTGAATTCGTCCCAGAGTTCATCTTTGATCTCGATCCGGCCGGTTTCGTCAACCGGCAGCAGCTCCAGTACGCCAGGGAATTTGCGGAGAATGTCAAGCAGTTCGTCCTGATCGTGGCGCAGGTCGGCAAGGGACAGCATCCGTATCAGCCGTTCCTGGCGGGCAAAGATCCTGGGGATGGAATAGGAACCCCGGTTGGGGGTTCCCAGCATCAACACTCGGGAACCTTGCCGCTCGCGCATTTTTTCCCAGGTTTCCGGACATCCGCTCATCATGGCCCGGGCGACCAGGCCGCCCATGGAGTGGGCTATGATGTGAACCGGTTCCGTGGAGTTGCCCAGTCGTTCATCTATCGCCTTGCCGAGCTTTCGGCCTGTTTCAAGGACGGATTTTCGCCAGTCATAGCCAAAGGGGATGACAAAATGGTTTCGGCCCAGATGCGCGATAAGGTCACCGTACGCACTTGGAACCGGCTGCAGGGCCTCTACATTTTCGGCTGAAATTCGCAGGTCTGCAAAACGGCCGCGGACCAGGTCAAAAAAATCGATCCAGATACGATCACCATCAAGACTGAGATAACTGCCGGTGATGCCGGGCAGGACAAACACTGTAGCCATTTCTTCAGCCTGCCCGACCTTGGGCAGCATGCGGGCAATCTGAACATCTTTTTGCTCTTCAAGTTTAAAACCCCGGGGCGGGTGCGCACTATCGGTTAATCCGGCCAGAAGACCGTTGCGGGTTCTGGAGTTTTCAAAGTATCGGAAATGGTTGATATCCTTGCCCTGGTCAAAAAGGACCGGGATCCGGTTCTCCCGGCGGGCCCCGCCGTCCATGGAGGGGGTGTTGACCACCAGGTCATGGTCACTCTCGTAGAAGCGGTCGAGAAAAAACAGGCTGATTTTTTTCAGGATGCCGGTGGGCTCAATATCGCCTTTGATAACGGCCAGGTGCGCTTTGACACTTTCCGGGGCACTGTTGAGCATGGCGATAAACGGTGAGCCTGGCATCTGTACCTCCAGGCCCGGCAACTGTTCGGGGCTGGTCCGTTCTTTGGCAACCGCCAGAATAAAGGCCTTGAGCAGGCCATAGATCGGGCTGGCTTTCAGGGCCGGAATCAGGCCGATAACATTGAGGATGCCGGAGAGATAGACATCAAGTTTGCCGCTGGCCAGGGTCGTGCCCCGGGCCGGACAGGCAACCCGGATAAATCGTTCAATAACCGGTTGTTTCTCAAGCAGCAGAGTGTTGAGTTTTTTTAGTTGCTTCCGGTGGTGCTGGTAGTCTTTCTCGGTTTCCTTGAACAGTCCGGCAAGGGGAGAGAATTTTTTTGAATCAAAGAGCTCTATGTCCTTGCTGGTGAACGGCTCTCGGGAGTTGTTGAACCGGCCTCGGCAGAGCAGTTCTCCGACCAGGCCGCCCCGGGAGTGGCTGACTAGATGCAGCCGACAGCCGGTGGGTAGCTTTTTCAGCAGGTCAATGGCATTGTCAATGGGGCTGTGGGTCAGGGTGCGGTGTTCGAGGGCAAAGATATTTTTTGTATATGTCTGCTTCAGATCTTCCCATACCCTATCACCGGTACTCTCCGACGGTTCCCAGAGCTCGGAGAAACTTCCCTGGGTGCTGGAGGCCGTGCCGTGCATAAACAGGAGAAGTGGATTTGCGGTATCAATGTCGTCGTCGGCCACGGATTGCAGAGAAATCCCTTCGTTATCCGGAGTATCGTGTGCAGCAATCCGGTACAGGATACCGGGCCCGACAAGCTGCTCCTCAATTTTCTCGGCAATCTTGCGCGCCGCAAGTTCGCCGCCCTTTTCTGCGGCGGCATCAAACAGCTTTCCCTTGACGTCAAGAACCTTGACCGATTTGACCAGGAGATCGTCGATACCGCGACTGCGTCGGTTGGTAAAAGAGAGCCGTGACGGCAGCAATACTTTGTCCCGAGTCGCTCCGCGCTGGACCTTTGGAATGATATCTTCCCGGAGTCGCCGGACCGATGTGTACAGGACAAGATCATCCTCAAGCAGCACCTCGACAACGTCATCGATGTCTGAGATGGTCAGGGCGTCGATCTCTTCGGATCGACTCCGGCCGACTTCGATAGCCATTCCGACCCGGGGAGTGGCCTGAACGATGTCCGCCCCTTTTCCCGTTACAATGTCACCTGCCTGCGACACGTTAAGCTTCCGTCCCTGTATCGTCAGTTTAAACTGCGGATTGGAATCAGCCATACG
>CAZPXI010000089.1:0-1776 GCA_964590715.1 uncultured Desulfobulbus sp. | reverse complement strand
TTTTGAATTTGTACCAGGAACAGGGCGATCCTGCCGTGTCATGTCTCCACATATTCACTCCGGTCACCGGCAAAATTTGTTTCTATTTGAACAGTTCTTCTTTGGGCTCCAGGCGATATTTTTTTTGTTGCCCCACTTTTCTCCCCATTTATATTTCCTGATATTTTTTGTTCCAAGATTGATATTTTTTATTTCCTTTTATAACAATATGTTATTTTTTTATTCTTGTGAGCAGTGGTTTTTCTATCTGATTATCTCGTCCGGTTTATAGCTTTTCACTTGTGGTGTTTGCGTGCTCGGCACTACTACATATAGTGGTATTTTTGCAGCAGCTGTCTTCTCAACTTCTTGATTTTCTGTTTCTTTTTCCTTGACTCCACTGGTGACTTGAGCTACAACAAAAGTTAAGTGGTGCAAAGTGGTTTAAAGTGGATGTAAATTTTGTAACCGTCCTTTTCTCATTGGTGACACGTTGAAACAGCAGGTATCGACGCTGCGATTTCGCAGCCGATCGGAACATACCCTGGATACCAAGGGGAGGCTCAATATCCCGAGTCGTTTTCGTGAGGTGTTGCGTGAGGAATATACAGAGACGGTGGTGGTAACGAACTGGCATAAAAGTTTAAAGGCCTTTCCCGTTGCCGTCTGGGAAGAGCTCGAGGAAAAGCTCCAGACCGAGGGCCGTATGCAGCCCGGTATGGGCGACTTTGTCCGTTACGTGATTTCCGGCGTGACGGAGTGCACCCTGGACAAACAGAAACGCATTTTGCTGCCCGCTCCCCTGCGCAATGAGTTCAATATTGGTAAGGAAGTCGTGTTGAACGGGATGCTGGATCATTTTGAGATATGGGACAAGTCAGCCTGGCAGCTTGAAAGCCGGCGTACCAGGGAACGGTTTGCGGACTTTGAGCCCGGATTGTCCTCTCTTGGTATTTTGTAACTGATTATGGCCCAAAATGCGGCTCAACTGCATGTCCCGGTCATGGTAGGTGAGGTGCTTGACTGCCTGCAGCCGAAACCTGACGGGGTGTATGTAGACGGAACACTCGGGCTTGGCGGTCATGGCCTCGCTATCCTGGAAAAATCGGCGCCAACGGGCCGGTTGGTGGGTTTTGAGTGGGATCGTGAAGCGGCAGCATATGCCGCCGACCGTCTGGCCGGGTTTAACGAGCGTGTGCGGATTATTCGGGCATCCTATGCCGACCTGCTTCAAGAGTTGGAAGAAATAGGGGTTAAAGGTGTCGACGGTCTGCTGGTTGATCTTGGGGTATCATCGTTGCAGTTTGACCGGGGGGCACGGGGATTTAGTTTTCAGGTGGACGCGCCTCTGGATATGCGGATGAATCAGGATCTCAAGGTCACTGCCGCCGACATTGTCGCCCGGAGCAATGAAGGAGAGCTTGCCGATATTTTGTACCATTACGGTGAAGAGCGTCAGGCACGGCGTATTGCCCGTTTTATCTGTGAGG
The DNA here is from genome assembly GCA_964590715.1 of uncultured Desulfobulbus sp. GTDB lineage: Bacteria > Desulfobacterota > Desulfobulbia > Desulfobulbales > Desulfobulbaceae > DRLX01. The sequence continues at coordinate 307 of CAZPXI010000089.1, read as the reverse complement.
CAAGAGTGGTGGAACCCGTACAGACAACCTTTCAGCTTGCCAACCTGGTAAAAAAAGCAGTGCCCCGGCGGTTTCATCCGGACAAGATCCATATGGCAACCAGAACGTTTCAGGCCCTGCGTATCGCCGTCAACCGGGAACTTGACAATCTGGTGCGGTTGTTGGAGGACGGGCCTGAAGCCTTGAATCCGGGCGGAAGGTTTTGTGTGATAACCTTTCATTCGCTGGAAGACAGAATCGTAAAGCAGGCCTTCAGGAAGAACAGCAAACTCAAGCTGCTGACAAAAAAGCCGGTTGAGCCCGGAGC
>CAZPXI010000088.1:0-9399 GCA_964590715.1 uncultured Desulfobulbus sp. | reverse complement strand
GGAAAATCTAATCTTAACCAATCTTGTACCCATCTTAGGTTGAACTGCCTACTGTACACCGCCTGTTTGAATCTTCAATTCCGAGAGTAAAGATATCTCCTGATTTAAAGATTGATGTCAAAACCGCCAGAAAATATTATAAGGAGTTAGGTGGAATACGCATTGGACGCCGTTACTTGTTTTTTGAAGAGGAGGTGTACAATGCCATACAAACGCGGAAAGAAGTATATAGGACAGATCAAGAGGGGAGGGAAGAAAAAGGAAAAGAGTTTCAAGACCAAACGAGAAGCCCTAGCATGGGAAGCAGAGATGTGGCAGCAGTCAGACGAAGACTGGTTCGGGAAGACAAGCATAATTTGTTTGGGTGATTGGGCAAAGCAGTATCTTGACTATGCTAAAGCAGCATTTTCAGTGAAGACGTATTCTGAAAAACGCCTGGCTTTTAGAAAGTTATTTGAGTTCCTTGACCCGGCAAGTCCTGTTAACGGCCTAACTTCAGCAGTTTTGCTTCCGTATTTACAGGAGCAGATGAAGTTGCGTTCCGGTTATGCAGCAAACAAAGACAGGAAGAATCTTGTTGCTGCATGGAATTGGGGGATGAAGTATTTAGATCCTCCTCTTGAGCCGCCAAATCCGTGTCTGGTCGCTAAGATGCCTGAGAAAAGAACGCCGCGCTACATCCCGCCGGAAAGTGATTTTTGGAAGGTATATGATATTGCTGAAGGGCAGGACAAAGTTATGTTGTTAACTTATCTTCATCTTGCCGGCAGGAAGAGTGAAGTGTTTAGGCTGTTGGTGTCGGATCTTGATTTTGATAATAGCAGAGTCAGGCTTTCAACCAGAAAACGTGTCGGAGGTAACCTTGAATACGACTGGTTGCCGATGACTAAAGAATTGTCCACAGCACTTGCTGAGTGGTTAAAGGTTCGGCCGGTTGATTCTGATAATGTTTTCGTTTGTATAGATAAGACAGGATTTACCAGAGAATATTACGGTAAACCGTTTACACAAAGACTTCACTTGATGCGACGTCTCTGTGCGAAGGCTGAGGTGAAATCGTTTGGTTTTCACGCAATACGTCATTTATCAGCTTCATGTTTATACAAGAAGGGAAACAGTGTTGGTGTGATCCAGGCCATTCTTCGGCACAAGAGCCCGTCTACGACTGAACGGTATTTGAAAACTCTTGGACTTGAGCAGGTTCGTGAGGCTTTGGAAGGTTTATCAAAGCCTAAAAAAGCACAATTGGTTGAGCTCACTTCAAGGCAAAAAGTGAGGAAAGAAAACGTAGTTGAAAATAAAAAGGCCGTCTAAGGGGCCGTTAACTCCTTAGACGGCTTCGATGCCAAAGAAGGAAACCTTTGTAACTTGCTGAATTCCTTCTGTTATTCTTGGTGACCCCAAGGGGAATCGAACCCCTGTTTACGGCGTGAGAGGCCGTCGTCCTAACCGCTAGACGATGGGGCCTTGCGGTGCAGGCTTTTTAAAATATCTCACGGGCTTTGTCAAGCCGCTTTCTTCTCTGTTGAAATAAAAAAAATGATTTCCGGGTGTCGGCTCAGTTTTCCTGCAGTCGGCGGATAAAGTCGATTACCCGGTCCGGATAGTCGGGATGTTTTTTAATCGCCCCTCTGGCATCCACCCCGGGGAAGAGGAGTTCACCTTCATAGGATACGTCCATGGCATCAAGACCGTAACGGGCACTTAAGATCGCCCCTTCAAAGATGCGCGCACCGCTGGTGGCGGCTACGCTGATCAGGTAGCCTTTGCGTCCGGGTTTGGTTGAAACTGGTGTTTTGAGAATATATTTTCTACTCCACAGGGCCTGGCAGCGATCAATACATATTTTAGTCTGGGCGGTGAGGCCGTAAAAGTATATCGGGGATGCAAGGATAATCCTGTCTGCTTCAGCAATCTTTTCATACAACATCCGCATATCGTCCTTGAATACACACATACCCTCTTTCTCACAGTGGCCGCAGCCGATGCAGGGGTGAATGTCAAGGTCTGCAAGGCGGAACAGGTCAACCTCTGTGTCGGCTTTTGTCAAACCCTCTGCGACCATTGCCACGATTTGTTCGGTGTTGCCGTTTTTACGGGGGCTGCCGTTGAGTATCAGAGTCTGCATGTTCTGTATTATTTTTTGTTGATGTCTTTGGCTCGTAGCGGGGCAGGGGGCTGGTTCAGTCGACCGAAAAATTCGGTGGTCTCTCTGAACCAGTCGGCAAGTTCATCGGTGATGAACCGCTGAGCGCAACGCCAGCTCCAGTTGCCCTCGGTGGTGCTGGGGATATTCATCCGGCAGTCGTTACCGAAACCGAGCAGGTCCTGCATGGGGATGATCGAAAGTGCTGCGGTTGAGGAGTGGGCCAGATAGATCATGTCCTGGTGGAACGAGGACGCATCATTATTGGTCTTGTTTGCCTGTCGTTTTGCCTGTCTGCGCGAGTCCTGGGTAACCTCAGGGGCCAGGTACCAGCCGACCGCGGTGTCGTTGTCGTGGGTTCCAGTGTAGACGACACAGTTTCTCTGCATGTTCTGGGGCAGATACTTGTTATCTGGTTTGCCGTCAAAGGCAAAAAGGAGAATTTTCATTCCGGGATATCCGAGGTCATCACGAAGTTTCTCAACCGCCGGGGTGATAATTCCAAGATCTTCGGCAATAATAGGTAAAGGACCAAGGCGGCGCTCCATCTCCAGGAAAAAAGATTTGCCCGGGCCCTTTTGCCAGGTCCCGTTTATTGCGGTTTTTTCTTTGGCTGGAATTGACCAGTAAGATTCAAATCCACGAAAATGATCAATACGAATGACATCCACCTGGTTGAATATGAGTTCCAGTCGCTGTTGCCACCAGTCATACAGCCGTTTCTTTACGGTTTTTAACCGGCTGTTCCAGCGATAGAGCGGGTTGCCCCATCGCTGACCGGTTGCACTGAAGTAATCAGGAGGGACTCCGGCAATGTTTTCTGGCCGACCGCTTTTGGCGTCCAGGTCAAATATTTCCTGGTTGGCCCAGACATCGACAGAGTCAAGGCCTACATATATCGGCAGGTCGCCGATCAGCTGAATATTTTTTTTATGAGCGTAGGAGTGCAGCTGTTCCCATTGCCGAAAGAAAAGGTACTGTTCGAAAACGACCTGATCAATTTCTCTGGATAAAACGTTTGTTGCCTTTTGCAGGGCAGATTGTTCGCGGAAGCGAATTTCTCCAGGCCATTTGTACCACGGACTTTGCTTGTAATAGCCTTTAAGGGCAAGAAACAATGCATGATCGTTGACCCAGGGGTGTTGGTTGCGGAAAGCATCAAGAGTTTTACGAAGCCCGTTAGCCTGAAAATGCTGCCAGGCCAGATTGAGAATCTTTTTTTTCCACGCAATCAACGATTCGTACTCAACCATGTATTCTGAAAAATCAGCCGCGGGCAGGTCTGATCTTCGCAACAGATTTTGCTCTATGAGCAACTCTGGACTGATGAAAAGTGGATTGCCGCCGAAGGCGGAAAAACTCATATAGGGTGAGTTGCCGAAAATCGGGCTGGTCGGGCCAACCGGCAGGATCTGCCAGTATTTCTGACCGGCCCGGGCAAGGAAATCGATAAATCTGAGTGCGCCGGGCCCAAGGTCGCCGATACCGTATGGTCCGGGCAGGGAACTGACCGAAAAGAGAATTCCGCCGGCCCGTTGCCGGAGATCCGTCTGAACTGTTTTGCGTTGCATTTTTTTCTCTCGTTCCATGGAATGAAGATCGTAGATGTTGAATTTTTACAGCGGGTCTCTGTACTCTTTATTTGCTTTTTCAGAAGAAATATATTAGATTACTATATCTTTGTTTTTTATAGGGCGAACTGCGTTTTTTGCGTTACTGTTTAAACAGTACAGGAATTGGGTGGTATATTAAACTTATTTTCCTGTTTTTTGGACGGTGTCGTAAATTTGCGTTTTAAATAGAACGAGTGGAGGGAGAAGGCGGGTGCTGAAGAGTATCAAACAAGACCTTCTTGAGGCCGGAAAAGGTGAAGGTTGTATAACCTTCCAGCATCTTAATGAATTGTTGCCGGAAGAAGTTAAAGACCCCGGTGATATTGAAGAGCTTTTCGACTTTCTGAGTGAACATAATATTGAGATTGTCACTCAGGAGAAATCAGGGAAGAGAAAAACCCTTTCCGGTGACCTCTGGACCGGAAAAAGATCCCAGGCCGAAGACGGCAATGAAGTACTGCCGTCCAGCGAAGAGCACGAATCTGAAGAGACCACCACCACCTATCTGCGGGAAATGGGGCAGTTTGACCTGCTCACTCCTGAAGATGAAGCCCGCTATTCCAAGACTATTCGCGGCGGGTTTGATTCCATTATATTAGCCATCCGCGAGGATAGTTCCGGTGCCAAAGAGATCAGGATGTTGGTTGAGCGGATAGACCTGTGGCAGCGTCGTGACCCTACCCTCAAGCCGAAGAAACAGCAGCTGAATTACATGCGTCATTGCGTGCTGATTGCAAATCGGAAGTATTCGGAATCGCGAGAGCTGTTTGAGCTCAACACCAAGATCGAGGCCTATAATCGTTCCATCGAAGGGGCCAAGGATGCCATGATCCGGGCCAATCTGCGGCTCGTGGTCTCCATTGCCAAGCGGTACATGCACCAGGGGCTGACCCTTGCCGACCTGATTCAGGAAGGTAATCTCGGTCTGATGCGGGCGGTCTTCCGGTTCGATTACAAGAAGGGGAACAAATTCTCCACCTACGCGTCCTGGTGGATTCGGCAGGCCATTACCCGTGCCATTCTCGATAAAACCCGGACTATTCGTCTGCCGGTTCATTTTCTTGAGCTGCGGAGCCAGTTTTTCAAGGCTTTTTACTCGCTGCTTAAAGAGCTTGGCCGTGAGCCGACTCCGGTTGAAATCTCCAAGATGACCGATCTGCCCATGGACAAGATCCTGGCGATCCTGGAGGCTTCTCGTGAACCTATTTCCCTTGAAACACCGGTTGGCGATGATGATTCTACCTTGGGCGACTTTCTTGAAAATCAGGAGTCTGAATCGCCCTATGATGCGGTCCAGAACCGCGAGCTTTCCAGTCGGGTGACTGAAGTGCTCTCAACCCTGACTGATCGGGAAGAAAAAATTATCCGTCTGCGTTTTGGTATTGGGGAAACTGCGGAGTACACCCTTGAGGAAATCGGTAAACGGTTCAACGTTTCAAGGGAACGTATCCGGCAGATTGAGAAAAAGGCATTAAATAGGCTCCGGCACTCCAGCCGACGGGAAAAACTTCGATTTTTTCTTGATTAACTCATCAGTGGAGTAGAGTCGGCAAAGAGAGTATTGTACAGATTATTGCCCCTTCTTTTCCAAGAAGGGGCTTTTTTTGTTTTGTTTTTTCAGACTGTGATTTGAATATTAATTCAGCCTGATGATTGATTCAGCTGCAGGAACTGCAGCACATACATTGAGAAAAATATGGACACCTTAATTGAACAGGCCGGGTTTGGCGATATTCTTGAAAAAGTTCGGGCAGAGGAACGGTTGGGTCTGGAGGACGGTCGGCGACTGTTTGAATCAAATAATCTCCTGGCCCTTGGCTATCTGGCCAATATTGTCCGGGAACGGAAAAACGGCAACCAGGCGTTTTTCATCTACAACCAGCATATCAACTACTCCAATGTCTGCACAAATCTCTGCAAGTTCTGTGCATTTGGCAAGGAGAAGGGACATGAACAGGCCTATGAGATGACGGTTGAAGATGTTAAGGATAAGGTCCGTGAGCGTCTGGATGAGCCCATATCTGAGATCCATATGGTCGGCGGAATTCATCCCGATCTGCCCTATTCCTATTACCTGGACCTGTTGCGGGGCATCAAAGAGGTTCGGCCCGAGGTTCATATTCAGGCCTTTACCTGTGTCGAAATATACCATCTGGCCGAGCTGGCCGGCAAATCGGTCGGCGAGACCCTGGAAGAACTGAAAGATGCCGGTCTCGGTTCAATCCCCGGCGGTGGGGCCGAAGTTTTCAGTCCTCGAATCCGTGAGCTGACCTGTGAGCGAAAGCTTTCCGGTGAGGGGTGGCTTGAGGTCGCCCGTATTGCCCATCAGCATGGATTAAAAACCAATGCAACTCTGCTGTATGGTCACATCGAAACCATTACTGAACGGCTTGAGCATCTCGATGCCCTCCGCAAAACCCAAGACGAGACCGGTGGCTTTCTTGCTTTTATCCCGCTGGCCTTTCATCCAAAAAACACCGAGATGTCCGAACACTCCCGAACCACCGGCATGGACGATCTGAAAAACGTTGCGGTGGCCCGCTTGATGCTGGATAACTTTCCCCATATCAAGGCCTACTGGGTCATGATCGGGCCCAAAATGGCCCAGGTTGCACTCTCCTTTGGCGCCGACGATATGGATGGCACGGTCAAGGAAGAGGTGATCACTCATATGGCCGGGGCTGAAACCGATCAGGCCTTGGGCCATAAGACATTGATCCGGCTGATCAAGGAGGCCGGTCGGGTTCCGGTCCAGCGGGATACGCTCTACAATGTCATTGAGACTTTTTGAGATGAGATGATGGTACAGAAAATAGTTGACAAGGTACTGGCCGGTGAACGCATCAGCGGTGACGACTTTCTCAGGCTCTATGCCGAGGCGGATCTCTATCAGCTGGGTTTTGCGGCCAACTCCATTTGCAAAAAAAAACATCCGGAACCGGTGATTACCTATGTAATTGATCGCAATATCAATTATACCGATATATGTGTCTCGGCCTGTAAGTTCTGTGCTTTTTTCAAGGCCCCGGAAGAGGCGGGCGGGATCTTACTCACCAACGAGGAACTGAAGCAGAAAATTCTTGAGACCCAGGAGCTCGGCGGGACCCAGATTCTGCTTCAGGGAGGTCTGCATCCGGACAAGCCGCTTGAGTTTTATGAGGACATGCTGCACTTCATGAAAAAAACCGGTATTCATGTCCATGGCTTTTCACCGCCGGAGATCTGTCATTTTGCCGAACTCTCTGAACTCTCTACCAAAGCCGTTCTTGAACGTCTCATGGCGGCAGGGCTTGATTCCATGCCCGGTGGTGGTGCTGAAATCCTCTCCGACCGTGTCCGCGAGTCGCTGGCACCGCGCAAGTGTTCGGCTGATCGCTGGATAGAGGTGATGGAAGAGGCCCATAATCTGGGTATGCGTACCACGGCGACCATGATGTTTGGCCATGTGGAAACCATCGAAGAGCGGCTTGAGCATCTGCAACGGTTGCGCGATCTCCAGGATCGGACCGGCGGCTTTACCGCCTTTATCCCATGGCCTTTTCAGCCCGACAACACGGCGCTTGCTCAAGCTGTAGAAATAGAAAAAACGTCCGGATTTTCCTACCTGCGCATGCTGGCCTTAAGCAGGATTTTTCTTGACAATTTCGACAACATCCAGGCCTCCTGGGTGACCCAGGGGCCGAAGATCGCCCAAATTTCGCTCTTTTTTGGTGCCAACGATTTCGGCTCGACCATGATTGAGGAAAATGTGGTTGCTGCAGCCGGAGTTCATTTTCGTCTGACGGAGGAGGAAATCCAGCATCTGGTCCGTGATGCCGGATTTGAGCCACGGCAGCGATTGATGGACTACACCCCGGCCTGATTCCTTTTTCATTCTTTATTTTTTTTATTCTTTATCGTTTCCGTGCACTCTCTCGTTTCCATACATCGTGCCCCCTGGCTGATGTCCATGGCCGGTCCCGTTGTTGCCGATGGAGCAGTCGTCCTCCACGCAGAGACCATTGTTGCGGTCGGCAGGTTTGGTGAACTTTTTCAAGAGTACTCCGGGGCACGAATCGTTGACCATCCCGGCTGCGTGTTGATGCCGGGCCTGATCAATGCCCATATTCATCTGGAGCTTTCCAATCTCGCCCATCTGAGCCAGGGCAATCCGCCGGGAAGTTTTACCGGCTGGATAGCCGGAATGCTCGCCGAACGTGAGGCACTTGGCTTTACCGGCGCTCATGTTGAAGATGCGGCCCGCACTATTCTCCAGGCCCAGTATGACAGCGGAGTTCTAGCCCTTGCCGATATTGGCAATACCGAAGTGGCCCGAAAGCTCGTTGATGCATTTCCGGGCCTGCTCTTTCCCTTTCTTGAATATCTTGGTCTGACCAGGGGCTCCCTGGTTCCGGCCCTGAAGAAACTCGGTAAAGCGGGCGATCATATCGCCTGTACGGCCCATGCCCCGTATTCCACCCATCCTGAACTTATCCGGGCCTTGAAAAAAAGGGCTGAGCGGCTTGGATTTCTCTTTCCCATTCATGTGGCGGAGCCTGCTTCTGAAAACAGCATGCTCACCGGCGGAAGGGGTGAGCTGATGGATTTTCTCCAGGAACGCGGGTTTTATGAAGATGTCTTTACCGGAGCGGGATTTGACATTGCAGGACCGGTACAGTATTTACATAGCCTTGGTGTGTTAAACAGTCGTACCCTGTGTGTCCATGCCATCCATGTCAGTGACAATGAGATCACCCTGTTAAAGGAGACGAACGCAAAAGTCTGTCTCTGCCCGGGAAGCAACCGGTTTTTACAGGTCGGCAAGGCCCCGGTTGCCGCCTACCTGCGCCAGGGTCTGCTTCCGGCCCTGGGTACCGATTCCGCAGCCAGCAATCCTGAGCTTTCCATCTGGCGGGAGATGCGGTTACTTGCTGAAGATCATCCCGAGGTCGTACCGTATGATATCTTGAAAATGGCGACTCTGGGCGGTGCTGCTGCACTCGGTATAGAGGCTGAATATGGAACCCTGGCTCCTGGACGGCCCGGTCGCTTTCTTGCCGTACCGATACCATCGGATCTACAAAAAAAACAAGAAGTCTGTGCTGCTTTGGTTCACAGGGGCAGCAGTACACAACCGCAGTGGATCAGCAGCTGAGAAGAGAACTATGACGCGTATCGGAATGGTCAACTACATTAACACTGCACCCATTTATGAGATATGGAAAGAACAGGTGCATGAGGCCGACTGGCAGATGATTGAGGCGCCTCCCGCCGGTTTGAACCGGATGCTGGCCGCCGACGAGCTTGATCTTGGATTTGTTTCCTCCTATGAGTATGCGGCCCGGCCCCAGCGCTACCGGATACTTGCTGATCTCTCCATTTCAGCTACCGGCCCGGTTGGTTCGGTTTTTCTCTTTTCAACTGTTGCACCGGAAGAACTTGACGGCCGATCCGTGCTGATGACCGGGCAGTCCGATACCTCGGTTTGTCTGGTCAAAATTATTCTCGAAGAGTTTTTTTCAGTTCAACCGGTCTATTCCAGGGGAGAGGTCTTTGGCGATCGGAAGGCTGAGGAAGAACCGGTCGCGATCCTTGCCATCGGTGATGAGGCCCTGCGGCTCCGCTATGAAAATCGGTACCCTGTGCAGCTGGATCTGGCTG
>CAZPXI010000087.1:0-9421 GCA_964590715.1 uncultured Desulfobulbus sp. | reverse complement strand
TGTTCCTCATGGATACCCTGTTGCCGAAAGATTGATCCTGAAAATTGTGCCGCAGCCACTATTTTCCAGGATCAGCAATATCCACTTCCGGGCCGGTTGGCTCTTATTCATCAAGCTGTACCGGGGAGATAAAGTCGCCGGGTTTTACCGCCAGAACGGAACAATGAATTTTGAGCAGTATTTTTTCGGCAGTATTGCCTATGAAAAAACCGGGAATACCGGTTCGGCACACCGTGCCCATAACGATGAGATCGACCTGTTGCTGTTGTGCAAATTCGGGAATCACCTTGTCGGCCCAGCCTTCCAGCACGTGCTCCCGATATTGCAGTTGCTGCAGATCATATGATTCTAAAAAATCGTCCAGCCACCGGATGTGCATATTTTTTGTTTCGTTGAGCAACTGGTTCATGTCGCCGGAAAAATATTCAAGTCCACCTGAAAAAAGGCTGGTGTTCGGCTTTTCCCAGGCGTGAACAATCTGTAGTTCGCTTTTTTCCAGCAGGGCAAGTGAGATCGCCAGTTCCATAATTTTTGTATTTAGATCATTCTCTTCAATTTCCCGAGGCATTACATCAACAGCGGCCATGATCCGTCCATAACGCTGCAGTGGACCAGGTTTGATCAACCACACGGGGCAAGGGCATTTTCGCAGCAGATGCATGGCCGTGGAACCAAACAGTATACCCATGGTTCCATCCATGCCGCGGGCGGTCTTGATAACCAGATCATGGTTGTTGCGCAGCACTTCTTGAATAATCTCGATAAACTCCCTGCCGGCAACTACTTTGAGTTGTATACCTCCAGCATCTGGAAAATGTGCGAGGTATTTTTCAAGAAGCTGGGTGTGCTCTCTGACGGCAAGGGCCATTATCTCTTCGGGTGGAAGCGATGTGATCAGCATACGATAGTCGTGAGGAATCTGATCAATTACCCGGATAATCGTCAAGGAAGCCTGGTTACTCGTGGCCAGCTCAATGGCTCTTGTAAGGGTTGACTCTCCGTATTCCAGGCCATCATAGACTAGAAGGATATTTTTAAATCGTTTCATCTTGAATTCCTCTCAATGGATATTGTCTTACTTGCCGTGGTCGATACGGCCAACTGTTATGAAAAAGTAACATCAGCCATTCATTTTCAAGGTATGGTCTCGGTTCAAGCCATGCCGCTTTATCTGCCCAGTGTCACCGGGGAAACAAAACCCTGGGGCTTGACTGCTAATACGGAACATTCAATGTTATTAAGAATGGTCTCCGCCGTATTGCCCATGATCAGACCGGGGATACCGGTACGTGCCACTGTGCCCATGACAATCAGATCCGCCTTTTTTTCCCGTGCCAGATAAGGGATGATTTCATGTGCCTCTCCTTTAACGATATGTAGCTGTGGCTTGAGATATTCCATGGTATCCTGACTATGGATTTCAGTAAGAAATTCCATAAGATTCTTTATCTTTGTTTCATCAGCCACCCTCTGTTGCTCGACCCAGTCAGTCACCTCGTCGTCATCCGTAAAATTGAAACGGGGAGTGTTTAACAAGCCTTCACCCCAAGCTGTCCAGGCATGGACAATATGCAGTTCACTGAACTCGGATAAGGCAAGTGAGGAGGCCATTTCCAGAATCTGCCGGTTCAGACTGCTTACTTTTTTTTCGTTTTCGTCATTCTCTATATCTATCGCCGCAATAATGCGTTGATATTTAGTTTTTTCATTTGATTTCATTATCCACACAGGGCAAGGGCATTTCCGTAGGAGGTGCATGTCTGTGCCGCCGAATATCCGATCCTTCAGCGTACTGTTTTCTTCAGCACCCTTTATGACCAGATCATACCCATTTCGCAGAACTTCCCGTATAATCTCTATAAATGCCCGCCCTTCAATTACCCTGCTCTTTAAGTTAATGCCTGCCGTGTCTGTCGCGATGAACTTCCCAAGTTGTTTCTTTCGTTCTTCTCTAAGTGCATTTTTTAATTTGACGTAAATGGGGTCACCCGAAAGGGGGGACTCACGCGGAAAGTTCAGTGGGTGGATTATTGTCAGTTCAGCCTGATTGTGTTCCGCCAGAGATACAGCCCTCTGCAGAACAGCACCCTGCCAGGATGCATCGTCAGCCAGAAGTAGTATATTCTTAAATCGTTTCATATCTTATTTCCTCCGTGTTTGAAGTGTTTCGCGATAGTCTATTTTACCATCTTTGGAGTCTTTGATGACAACCAGCCAGTAGCCCACGCTCATGGCAAGGGTCACAGTCGCCACGGCAAATATGTACTCTGCTGAAAGGCTTGTAAAATCCATAATGATAACTTTTCTTGAAATGGCCATCAGGGCCGTAGCCATGACGATCTTCAAGTGGATCACATCATCCCGAAGATAGATGATGATATTGATTAAAATTTCTATGGCAATTAACACCGCCATGAATGCACCAAATAGAATCAGAATATCGGAAATGGTCAGCATCAGGACAGGAGGTGACCTGAGCTCCTGATACAGAACCATAATAACGTCGGCTACACCCCAGAGGATAACAATGGTCATGAGTATGGCCAGCACTCGGATAGCCATGCGGACAACTGTTCGCAGGATTTGGATCAAAGGTTCTCTTGGGTTGGCTAAATCATCCATGAATTCTCCATTAGGGCTCGCTCAAAAATACCTTCGCATTCTGAGTTGACACTGCAATATATCTTTAACCGGTCTACAATCCTGAACTCCTCGACGTAGCCCAGCTACGCCTGCGGTTTCATTCAATCAGATCGGCTAAATCCATGTCACATAGCCCGTGCATCTCTACGAAGTCATTTCTGATTGAACCCTTAGCTTCTTGTATCCCCGCTTAACTTTTTGTATCCTCGTTTAATACTGCTGCATTGAACGAGAGCTTCGAATCTTTTTTTCCATTTCTACAATGAGATACGTTACAACTCCGGCAAATACAATCCGTGCCCAGGATTCTATTCCAATTGCAGTGCTTTGAAACAATCGGTTCATAAAGGGTAGATAGGTATATGCTATTTGTATCAACAGCATGACCATTGTCCCGCCAAAAACCCACATATTGGTGAACAGGCCAAGCCGAAAGATGGATCTACTCAATGAGCGACAGTTGAACAGATAAAAAAGTTCCATAACAACAAAGACATTTACAGCTACTGTGCGCGCGTATTCAATGGAAGCACCTTGTACACGTTCCAACTTAAAGAGCCCGAAGGCACCGATGAGCAACAGGGTGCCGACCAGAATAATCCTGGTGATCAGTTCCCTGGTGAGGATGGGGGTATCAGGGTTGCGCGGCATCCGCTTCATTATGCCTGGTTCTTTTGGTTCAAAGGCAAGCATCAGCCCGAGAAAACCGGCCGTAGTCATATTTATCCAGAGAATCTGTACCGGCAGGATGGGCAGAGTGACGCCGAGAAAGATAGCGGCCAGGATAACCAGGCCCTCTCCCAGGTTGGTGGGCAGGGTCCAGACGATGAATTTGGTCAGATTGTCAAAAACACCTCGACCTTCCTCGACCGCGGCCTCAATGGAGCTAAAATTGTCATCGATAAGGACCATGTCTGCGGCTTCTTTGGAAACGTCTGTTCCGGTGATACCCATGGCAACGCCAATATTTGCCTGTTTCAGGGCCGGGGCATCGTTTACGCCGTCACCGGTCATGGCGACCACGTGTCCTTTAGCTTGCAGAGCACGTACCAATCGGATTTTCTGTTCCGGTGTCGCTCTTGCAAAGACTTTTGTTTCATCGGCAATCCGAACCAATTCTTCATCTGAAAGTTTCTCCAGATCCTGGCCGGTCAAGACCGTATCCTTTCCAGGTTCATTATTACTACTGTTATATATACCTATCTGTCCGGCAATGGCTGCTGCAGTCACCGGATGATCACCGGTAATCATTTTGACTTCAATTCCGGCGACCCGACAAATCTTTACCGCTGCTACGGCCTCGGCTCTCGGCGGATCAATCATGCCCTGCAAACCGAGAAAAGTAAGTCCAGTGGCAATATCATCATGGTCTATTGTCGTAGTTCCAGCAGGCAGTTCCTTGCGGGCAAATGCAAGGACGCGCAGGCCCCTGGCAGCCATGTGTGATACATTCTGTTGGATTTTTTCAAGACCCAGCTCAGCGGTATCGCCGTTTGTACAGAGTATTTCAGATGATTTGGCAAGTATCTGTTCCACCGCTCCCTTAACATACACCAGTGACGGCTGGTCCTTGCCGGTATCATGCAGGGTGGCCATGTACTGGTGCTGGGATTCAAAGGGAATTGTATCAAGGCGCGGATATTTTTTCTCCATATCCTGCTCAAGGAGGCCACCTTTTGCCGCCGCCGCCAGTAAAGCGCCCTCGGTGGGATCGCCTTGTACCTGCCATGTTCCGTTTTTCTCCAACAAGAGACTATCGTTGCATAGAACCCCGGCCAGCAGGCACTCCTTCAATGCTGCGCTGTCGATGGTATGTTCCTCGTCTTGGCCAACGATACGACCAAGGGGAGCATAACCAGCTCCGCTGACCTCGTAATGTGCGTCGCCGGCCATAACAGCCTGTACAGTCATCTGATTTTCGGTGAGCGTGCCGGTCTTGTCCGAACAGATAACCGTTGTGCTGCCCAATGTCTCCACTGCCGGCAGTTTGCGGATTATGGCTTTGCGTTTTGCCATTCTGGATACACCAATGGCCAGGGTAATTGTCACTGCGGCAGGCAGTCCTTCAGGGATTGCACCAACCGCCAGGGCAACGGCAGCCATGAACATGTCAAAAAGTGGTTGACCCCGTAACAGGCCTACTGCGACAGTGATTACCGCCAGCAGCAGAATGGCATAGAGCAGAATATGGCTGAAGTGTGTAATCTTGCGTGTGAGCGGTGTCGCAAGATCCTGAGCCGAGGAAATGAGCTGCGAGATGCGGCCGACTTCAGTGTGGTTGCCGGTTGCGGTGACGATACCGGTTCCCTGACCATAGGTGACCATGGAAGAGCCATAGGCCATGTTTATCCGTTCAGCAAGAATCGTCTCCTGGGCAAGGTGTTCTACCGCTTTGACTACCGGAACGGATTCACCTGTCAAGGCAGACTCGTCTACCTGCAGATCACGGGTTTTGAGCAACCGGAGATCAGCAGGAACCCTGTCGCCTGCCTGGAGCAGGACGATATCGCCAACTACCAGATCTGATGATGGAGTCCGTCTTTTTTCACCCCGGCGTACAACAGTGGCTTCGGCAACCATTGTGTCTGCCAGGGCGGCAAGGGCATTTTCCGCCTTGGACTCCTGGATAAAGCCAATGACGGCGTTGACCAGAACCACACCAAAGATCACGCCTGAGTCCACCCATTCCTGGAGCGCAGCTGTTATTGCCCCTGCAGCAATCAGAATATAAATCAGCGGCTGATGAAACTGGAGCAGGAAACGCACCCATGCGCTTTGTCCCTGACGCGCGTTCAGTGTATTGGGGCCATATCGGTCCAGACGTTGCCGGGCCTCTTCTGGATCCAGGCCTTTTTTCTGGTCACTTTGTAAAAGGCTGGTAACAGTGTCCCCTGCAATATGATGCCACGATTTATCCAATGCAATGTTCATCTTTTCCTCGCTTACTGATGACCGGTCAAAAAACCTGCTGCTCGCCTTCGATGATCCCTTCGATCTCCAGGTTTTCGGCATCAAGAGCAAAGTCCTTCTCTGCTCTTATTTCACGTCGAATCTTGCGGATTGGGGCCTTTCGCCGTCGGGTCAGTTCCCTGTCAACGGTACGGCCGATTCGATCAGCACAATGATTCAGAACCAGATCGCAATCAGTCCCGTTCCCCTGGACAACCACTTTGCCTCCCTTTTGTAACTTTACCACGATGAGGCACTCTTTGTCATGCCCCCCCTTTGGGCCGTTGATATCGGTTAACTGTACGGAGACACCCTGGATGGCATGACCAAAGCGACTCAAAGAAAAGTGCAGCCGCCGCTTCATATTTTTGATTGTCTCATCCGGTAATTGCACCTGTCGGCCCTTGATATTAATCTGCATCTATTACTCCTTATTCCTATACATTCGTTTTGGTATGGTTCCTATGCAACGAGTTCCATACTACCTGTTTCTATATTAAGGACGAAAAACACTTTGAACAATTTGAAAATACAGGTACCATCTTTTGATATTATCGAAAGATCAAAGAAGAAAACTGTCCGGGCCGGGATTTCACTTGACCGGATTTAGAGAAATGTCATAGCCCCTTTGGGAACACAATCATGGAATGGCTCAACTATCATCACCTTTATTATTTCTGGACCGTCATGCGTGAAGGTTCAATCACCGCCGCCTGTAAGAGACTGCATCTGGTGCCGGCAACAGTGAGCTCTCAGATCGGAAAACTTGAAGAGACTCTGGACGGCAAACTTTTTAATCGGGTCGGGCGCAATCTTAAACCCACTGAACTTGGTCATCATGTTTTCCGCTATGCAGACGAAATATTCTCCATTGGCCGGGAACTCATGGACAGTCTCGATAATATACCCATGTCCGGACGAATACCGTTGCGGATCGGGGTTGCAGATGTGCTGCCGAAGATCGTTGTGCGTATGCTGCTGGAACCGGTCCTCAAATTACCGGAACCGGTACGGCTCATCTGTTCCGAAGACAAGAAGAAAAATCTGCTGGCGGAGCTGTCGCTGCATAAGCTCGATGCGGTGCTCAGTGATTCGCCAATGGGTTCGGGCCTGAGCGTAAAGGCCTATAATCATGTGCTGGGAGAATGCGGAATTACCTTTTTTGCAACCAGACAATTGGCAGCGCCGTTACGTTCGGATTTCCCCGGCTCGTTACATGGTGCGCCCCTGTTGCTGCCCATGGAGATGACCTCGCTGCGGGGACAGCTTGACTTATGGTTCGATTCCCTCAATATTAAACCGATCGTGATCGGCGAGTTTAATGACAGTGCCCTGCTGAAGGCATTTGGTCAAAAGGGCGATGGGGTTTTTACTGCGCCGTCAATCATTGAGGACGAAGTGCAGAGGCAGTATCAGGTGGAAATCGTCGGGCGAACAAGTGGTGTTAGGGAAAAATTCTATGTCATTTCCATTGAGCGAATAATCCACCATCCCGCTGTTGCCGTCATATCGCAGGAGGCAAGCAGAAGTTTTCAAACTGCAGGGGGGAGCGACAAACAATGACATTGGAGATAAGCGGAGCGATATGCGTAACTGGTTTAAAGGCACGACTGGAAATATGAGGGAATAAAAAAAAATCATGGATGAAACACAATACATTGTGGCTGGAAGGTTTATCGACGGCAGTGGTGCTGATGTGCGCAGGAACATTTTTCTGGCGGTGAAGGGCGGCACTATTACCGCTATCGGCTCTGCGACGGATCTTCCCGGTGATGATGAAACTGCAATAGACGACTTGTCGTACTGCACCATTTTGCCGGCGCTGGTTGACTGCAGCGTCTCTCTGTCGCGATCTCCTTCCGTGGATGAAAGGGTACTGCCGGCAACGGAAGAGACAGACGTTGAAAAAAAGAAAGCCCTGCTAAAGCGGCATATCCGCTACTGTCATGCCCACGGCGTGCTGGGCGTGGCTGACAGCGGTGATATATCAGGGCTGGGTCAACAGCAAAAAGAAGTGATGGCCCGGGAAAATATAATCGACATTTGCACATCCGGACCTCTCTGTCGGTGCAGGCAGGATTGTGCATCGGGCACCCCCGTAAAAAGAGATTTTATTAAGATCGGGTATTCCGGAGATATTGAAGATGAGGCAGCCCCGGATTATCGGCTTACCCGGGAAGAGTTGCGGCATATTCTGTTCCACAGAGGCGAGAAAAAGGCGGTAGTCGTGGCTAATGGCCAGCAACCGGTACAGGAGGCGCTTGAGGCGGGGTGTGATGCCATTGAACAGGGATACCTCATGGGCGAGGATAATCTCAGGAGAATGGCGGCAAAAAAAATAGTGTGGATTCCCGGTACGCTGCGGGCCAAGAATGCTTTGGACGGCGCCGGGACCGGTGGGGATGTGTGTTGCCGGTTTTCCCTGCGGTATGTGGCACCCGGTAAGTCGGCCCCGGGAGATGAGGCTTTTTGGAAAAAGATGCTTGCAGATCAACTCGCACAACTGCGTCTTGCCAGAAAACTTGGGGTGACAACGGCTGTTGGAACCGGCGCCGGCAGCGTCGGCATACTCCATGGCGAATCAATGGCCGAGGAAATGAAATTGTTTATCAAGGCCGGGTACCCGGTGGAGGAGACCATCCGCTGTGCATCGGAAATCGGAGCCGGGTTCTTCGATATGGAGAACCTGGGAACGCTGACTGTCGGACGGAAGGCAACATTTCTGGTTGTCAGGGGCACGGTGAAACAGCTACCAAGAAAGCTTTCCTTCCTGGAAGGCGTGTATGTTAACGGCGCACCAAGCACCACCTATCGCAAAATATAGCAGTTCAAACATATTCCGACGGTTACAATTAAAGAATCGGCATGCAGTACCTGGGTATCATTTATTTAGCGTCAAACGGAGCAATCCGGGTGATGAGAAAAAGAAAGAGCAGATAGAAGGGAAATGACCAGGGCCGGTCGTATCAGCTTCCAGGATATTTTTTTTTGCTCGTTGCGGAGGCTGTCGTCTCCAATTCAAGAGAGAACGATCTGTAGAGAAAAGTCCCAAGGAGGCCGGAAGAGAGAATAGCGATGATGGGGCTCCCACCCAGACCGAGGAACGTTGGGGAACGTTGGGGGTCGGATCTTTATCCTTGACACCGCTGGTGTGGCTTGTGGGGATTTCCTTGCAACTTACCGGGACAGTTGACTACTTTTTGTCAGTTCGGTGGAAAATCATTGATATTCCATACGCGCCAGCACCCCCTGTTTCTGCCGGTGTTAAACCACCTCAAGCCGTTGCTGCATTCCCGGAGCCGGCGCACCCCGTAATAAGCCCTCGGTGCTTAGATCCTCATCAATATCCGGCCAGTGGATCCCGTATCCGCCACCACTTACCTGCCAGTTAGCAAGCTGCTCGGCAGTGGCATGGGCCAGTCGGGGATACCAAAGTAACGGCGCACTGATCGTCCTGCCGTCCATAAGGTCAACACTTATGCTGTCTTCAGTAAAATGAACATCCTTTACCCGTTCATCAGCGGCCAATGTTAAAATACCCATCCCATTTCTCCTGCAGTTCCTGTTGATGCTCCACAATCATCCTTTCAATAACCCTGAGATCCTTAGGTGAAAATCCTATGTTCCTGGCCAGTTGAATCGGATCAAGCCAGAACTTTGTCGATAGATTGTCTCGATCCACATGGACATGTGGCGGTTCATTGGACTCGTGGCTGTAAAAATAAAATCGATACGGCCCTGCATAATATCGTCGGCATGCTCTCACATGGTAACCTGCAGGGCGCCTTCCACTCTCTGTTTTATAATCATGGCATCAATAAGCTTTATA
>CAZPXI010000086.1:0-9444 GCA_964590715.1 uncultured Desulfobulbus sp. | reverse complement strand
GCAGAGACCTTCAGGATCAGGTTCCGAGCAGTCCGGCGATAAACGGCCCCACGGCTGCGGCACCCTGCTCGTCCACCAGTCGGATGGTGGCGGTTCCGATAACCGCCATATCCGCATTCCCCTCAAGCATGGCCACATCTTTACGGCTTGCTATCCCGAATCCGACTGCAAGCGGCAGCTCAGTTGCAGCCCGGCAACGGGCAAGATAATCAATCAGGCCTTTATCCATTTCAGTATGTTCGCCGGTTACTCCACGGCGGGCAACCACGTAGACAAAACCTTCACCGACAGCGGCCACCTTCTGCATGCGCTTATCGGTGGAGGTCGGGGTAAAAAAGGTGATCGGGGCAAGATCAAGTTTCCGGCTGGCCGCCAGATAGCTCTCCCCCTCTTCCGGCGGCAGATCGGGAATAATTGTGCCCTTCATGCCGATCTCGGCCGCACGGGTGAGAAACTCCTGCTCCCCGTAGCGAAAGACAATATTATAATAGGTCATAAACAAAAAGTTGACCTGGGGAAAGGCGGCAACCATCTCAGCGGCAAACCCAAAGCAGTCCTCCACTCTTATACCGGTGGCCAGGGCTTCCTGATTGGCCTTCAGGATGACCGGCCCGTCGGCCATGGGCTCTGAGAATGGAATCTGCAATTCGATACAGTCCACCCCGTTTTCAGCCATCTGTTTGATGACCTCACGGTTGGTCTCAAAGGAGGGGTAGCCGAGCACCAGATGGGTCATCAGCAGAATCTTTTTTTGATCTCGCCTGCTGCGAAGTTCGTCATGGAGTTTCATGAAATCGAGTTTTGAGTTCTATGTTTTGAATTCTGAGTTCCTTTTTCCAATCCAAGATGAGAGGATCAAAAAAACTCATCGATAGGAATCGGCCCGGGCAATGATAAATTCCTTCCAGGAGGGATCATCAAAGGCATGGGCAATGGTGAAGATATCCTTGTCGCCACGGCCGGACATATTAATTATAATGGCCTCATCCCTGCTCATCGCCGGGGCCTCTTTAATGGCCTGAACAAAGGCATGGGAGGATTCCAGAGCCGGTATAATGCCCTCGGTCCGCATGGCCAGGGTCAGGGCCTCAAGGACCTCATCATCGGTGGCGGCCTCAAAGCGTACCCGCCCCTTTTCTCCGAGATCGGACAGGATAGGTGAAATTCCCACATAATCGAGCCCGGCGGCAATGGAATGGGTGTCGAGCATCTGCCCGTCCGCGTCCTGAAGGAACATGGTTTTATAGCCCTGAGCAACCCCGGGAGCAGAGCGGTCACCAACCATGCGCGAGGCATGTTGGTCGGTATGAATCCCCTTGCCGCCTGCCTCCACACCTATCAGTTCAACTCCATTCTCATCAAGAAAGCCCTGAAAGATGCCCATGGCATTAGAACCGCCGCCGACACAGGCATAGACTCGGTCAGGCATGCCGCCGTGCTGGGCAAGGATCTGCTTATGGGCCTCTATGCCGATGATCGACTGAAACCAGGCAACCATCTCGGGAAAAGGGTGCGGCCCGCAGACCGTGCCCAGAACATAATGAGTATCATCCATACTGGTGACCCAGTCGCGGAAGGCCTCGTTGATGGCATCTTTGAGTGTACGCGAACCATCGGTCACCGGCACTACCGTGGCCCCGAGTTTTTCCATCCAGAAGACATTGGGCCGTTGACGGGCCACGTCCTCCTCTCCCATGTAAATGGTGCAGTCAAATCCGAAGCGGGCGGCCATGGTCGCAGTGGCAACGCCATGCTGGCCGGCCCCGGTTTCGGCAATAACACGCTTTTTGCCCATCCGCCTGACCAGCAGACCCTGGCCCATGACATTATTGGCCTTATGGGCACCGGTATGGTTGAGATCTTCACGCTTAATATAGATCCGTGCCCCGCCGAGATGATTGCTCAGATTTTCGGCAAAGGTCAGCGGTGTCGGCCGGCAGGAGTAGTTACTCATCAGGTCAAGATATTCCTGCCAGAAGGCCGGATCCTGCCTGCATTTCTCATACTCGTCATTGAGCTCGGTGAAGGTGGCATGCAGCACTTCCGGGATAAAGGCTCCGCCCCACTGTCCAAAATATCCTTTTTTCATTTTTTTTGAATTCATTCAATCATCGTTTATTGCATTGTTTCGGGTCTCATTGTCTCGCAGACTCGATTATCGGTTCCACAACTCGGTTTTAGAGGTATCCCCAAGCTATTTTTTTCAAATGTTTATTTTCTCAACCTGCGCCCTGCAGGCTCGCGCAAAATCCTCCGGAAAATGGCCGCAGATAAAACGGAGCTGCGCCTCGCTGAACGCGCCCATGGACCAGGGCAGCTTGGGCAGGAAAGAGTACAACAGTCGCTGTCCATTGACAACACCAATTCTCTTGGGATACTCCAGTGAAGTGACCATCTTTGCGCCCAGCCCGGCATAAATATGCTGGGCCAGAAGAATCCCCTCATCAATTGCAGTTCGCACTCCACCATCCGCCTCGATAATATTGCCGACCGGTTGTCCATCGTCATCTGCGATGACCATCAACTGCAGTTCCCACTGGGAGACCTGGGCCTTGGGCACAAACAGGAGGACAGATGCATCCTCATAAACCACCAGGCTTTCGGGAAGATCGCGCCCATCCATTCGCCGGTTCTTTCGAATGGCGCCCAGGTAGTCGCTGAAAAAATCACGGCCATACTCCTGCCGGTAGCGGGCAGCCGTGTCGGCAACCAAATCGCCGCAGCCATAGCTCGGCATTTCGCCACCATCCAGGGTTGCCACCATTTCCGGGACCATGGCATACTGCTGGTGAATCATCTGATGCGAGGCGTGAAGCCGACAGCCGGAACCGGAAAAATCATAGCCGAAATTCCAGCCCCACAGGGTGGCCGGATGGTGGCCGTTGTTCTCATTTTGCAGAGCAGCAAGGATATCCAGCCGCAGCTGTTCAAGCTCTACATCCGAAAACCCCCTGCCCCGGATTTCCACCTGGAGCCCAAGTTGCCGGGCCAGGGTCACGTAGCAGCGCTGGTAGTACAGGTGACGCAACCCCTGCATATCGGTCCGGTTTAAATCAGAAGTCCGATACCGGATGGCGTCGTTGGCCATATTGGCGGCATAATGGCCCCAGGGGATATAGGAGTTGCGGCGCAGATATTCAAAGACATGGGTTCTCTCCTGCCGGAAATCACCGACAATCTCGCTCTCTCCCTGCACTCCGGGCCGCAGAACCATTACCTCTTTATAGATATCGGGAAGATACGGGTTATTGGCTACGGTTTCAAAGAGTTCAAAGTCATCAATGTCCGCTCGGACCTGTTCACCCTTTTTAACATTTTTAACATTTTTTTTAATATAGACAAGACCCGTGGGCAGGCCATCCTCGTCATGGGTGAATGTGCAGCAGTTTTCGGCAACCAGGACAAGTTCATCCCCATCCGTTGAATTGGCAGCCAGATCATAAAGCACGGGACGCGGTAAACCGGCCAGCACCTCATGAACTACGTCATCATCCAGATGCTCGGCCAGCAGCTTCTGCAGAGAACATTTTGCCGGAGGAGCCATCGTAATGGTTTCCGGCGACTCAGCCCTGGATCGGGCCCAACCTGATTCGATATAGGTGGCGCCCCGCCACGGGAAAGGGTTGACTATCTCATATATCCAGCGGGCCCCCTCTTCCACCACATCCCCGTCAGGGAAATTTCGATGGTTTTCGTGGAGGCCGCCGTCAATATATTCGCCGAGCGAAGAAAGCTCGGAGCTGTTGCGAAAATTCGGCACAGAATAGGAGGGTTTATGCACCCCGACCCGAAACCCTTCCGGCGTAACAGAACTACTGAGCATGATTACATTTTTGTCATTCAAGAGAACATCTACCCTACAGCGGCGACAGGAATAAAACGTAAGCAAAGAAAAAAAATCGGTTGCTTACCACCCTTCTTTTTGTGCATAATAGACTAAACACAAGGATTATTCATCCTCATTTTACAGCACTGTCCCTCCGGTCGGTTAACGGAGGGAAAATAGAAAACCAGGAGAAAAAACAGGTTCATGGGATTTCCAAAGATATCATTTAGAATCTGTGAAACCCGTCACTGCCCGTTGTACCGGTATGGTGATATTTTCACTGTCTCCGGTATTGCCATCGATATGGAGAGTGATGGTGAACATTCATTTATCAACACCACGGTTGTCCATTCGCCGCCCGGCCGTGAGCACTGCAAAATTTTCTGTGGCGACCTGACCAAAATCATCATTGAATATGAGCGGGCCGATCAGATTCCCGACTGTATGATTTCCTGCAGCGGCTGCACCGGTTCCATACGCCTTGAGCATACCCAGGGGCTGCACGCCGACACCAATGACCCGACCGATGAAAACAATGAACTAAGCAACATTGTTCACACGCTCAGCAGCTTTTCCTTTTTCCGCAACATTGACCAGAATAATCTGAATGCGGTTGTTAAATTCTTCAAATTAAAAAAATTCAAAAAAGACGACATCATCATCCGTAAAGGTGACCCGGGCGGCAATTTCTATGTTGTCGTCTCAGGCCAGGTTGAAATCCTCAACGATGCCGGAATCTCCATCACCACCCTCAACAAGGGTGAGGTCTTCGGCGAGATGAGCCTGATCTGCGATGAAAATGTCGGCGCCACCGTCCAGGCCGGTGAGGAGTGCGAAGCTCTCTACATTGACCATAAGCGTTTTAAAAATATACTGCGGAAATACCCGTCCCTGCAGCTCTACTTCACCCGCCTGCTGGCCAAACGGTTGTCGGATTCCAACAAGGTACGCTCCGACGATTATGCCTCGGGCATGATAGGAAAGCTTGAGGAGATCCCGCCCGAAGCGTTGTTTCAGACCCTGAACATGAATTCCAAGACCGGCATCCTGACCATCACCCAGCTGCCCCAGGGAACAGCCCGTTTTTCCCTGCGTCAGGGGGCCCTGATCAAGGCCACCTATGCCGGGGTCAAAGGGGAAGGCGCTTTTTATGAAGTCTTACGGGAAAAAAACGGCCGTTTCAAGTTTACCCCCGGCCTGCCGCCGGAAGATTTCGATGTCCCGGAAATCGGCTATTTCATGAAACTGCTCATGGAAGGCATGCAGCGGGTTGACGAATATCACGCCAACAACTGACGTTTACCCAAAAAAGACTTCTATTTTGTTTTTTTTCATCATCCCCGCATGTTGTTAGTGGGGATCCAGTCCCAACAGAGCAAGCAGCCGCCCAAGATCCCGTTCTTCAAACCTGTGCAGGCCTGCTTTTCGCGCAACCTTCATGGCCTGCTCATACTCATCCGGCCGCAGCTCCCTGTTTAACTCTGCAAACTCAGCCGCCCGGTAACAGGGATGATACTGATCCATGACGTTGACAAAGGTCTCCGGTGAAACCTTGTGCGCCAGAAATTGCATAATCTGCGCTGTTTCTTCAAGCAGGCCCGGCATCACCAGATGGCGAACCAGCAGGCCTCGGACAGCCTCTCCCTGCCGGCCATAAACCAGATCACCGACCTGAGCATACATCTCGACAATTGCCTGCTGCATGACCTGCGGATAATCCGGGGCTCCAAGATAACGGGCTGCAGACTCTTTGCCCCAGAACTTGCAGTCGGGCATATAAATATCGACTATTCCATCAAGCAACTGCAGGGTTTCGGCCAGATCGTAGCCGCTGGTATTATAGACCAGGGGCAGGGTTAACCCCATTGCCGCCGCCTCGGCCAGGGCCTCAAGAATCTGCGGCACCACATGCGAGGGTGTGACCAGATTAATATTCAGGCAGCCTTTTTCCTGTAACTCAAGCATGATCATGGCCAATCGGCGGCTGTTCACCTCCTCGCCCCCGGCATCACCATCATGATCATGAATATTTCCTTCATGATCATGAAGGATACTGATATCCTCATTCTGACAAAATACGCATTGCAGGTTGCAGCCGCCAAAAAATATGGCCCCGGAGCCGGTTGACCCGACCAGCACTGATTCTTCACCGAAATGAGGGCCATAGGAGGCTATTCTTGCCTTGCGACCGATACCGCAAAATCCGGTTTCCCCCTGCAGCCGATTCACCCCGCACCGTCGCGGGCAGAGCGTGCAATATTCAAGCAGAGCCGTTGCCCGGTTGGCTTTTTCCTGTAACTGAGGGTGGGTAAGCTGAAAATATCGGACTCGTTTTTTTTCTCTTTTTGGCATTGTGTTCTCCAAGCGAAAGCAATACAATCAACCATTCAAAAATGGTAACAGTTCACCAGGGGATGCAAGATACCTGAATACCCTCGGATCCTGTAGGAGTTCAGCAGTGCTCCAGATGTGCTTAATCAGGATTTTGTACTTAATCAGGATTTCAGTCTATAGCCCGTCTATGCTGGACATCCTGATTCAGTGCAGATGGGGTGCTGCTGAACTCCTACCAAAAATGATCAAACCAATCCTAATAGGACAGTCATCATGTCATGGTTCTGGCAAACCTGTACATCATCTGTTGGCAAGAAATATATCATGGCCGTCACCGGCTTCCTCCTGGGCGGTTTTCTGCTGGTTCATGCCGCCGGTAACAGCTCGATTTTCTGGGGGCGACAGGCCTTTAACAGCTATGCCGAGCACCTGCACTCACTCGGTATTCTCATCAATATCGCCGAGGTCGGCCTGCTGACCGTCTTCCTTGTCCATATATATACCGGGCTGACCCTTTTTCTGCAAAACCGCTCCGCCCGTGAAAGCAGGTATGCCGTACAGAAACCGGCAGGAGGTCGCACCTGGGGATCAAGAACCATGCCCTACACCGGCCTGGCCATCCTTGCCTTTATCCTGATGCACCTGCTCAACTTTCATTTTACCGGCCAGGATAAACCCATTGCCGATATCGTCGGCCCGATACTGAACAATCCCCTCTACAGTATCTTTTATGCTGCAGCCATGCTGGTTCTCGGCCTCCATATCAGCCATGGTTTCTGGTCCGTTTTCCAGTCAATCGGCATCAATCATCCTAAATATGACGGATTTCTCCGGGCAATCAGCTGGGCCGGATGCTTTATTATTGCCGGGATTTTCCTTATCATTGTCCTGCTGCTGTTGTTTTCCGGAAATCAACTGGGATAGAAGAAAAAAAATGCAGATCTCTCAGCTGGATCATCTGGTTCTGACCGTTTCCGACCTGGACCGGACCTGCGCCTTTTATTCCGAGGTACTCGGCATGGAGATACAAACATCAGACACAAACAGAACATCCCTTCACTTCGGTACCGCCAAGATCAATCTGCATAAATTCGGTGCTGAGTTCGCGCCCCATGCCCTGACACCAAAACCCGGTTCTGCCGATATCTGTTTATTGACCCCGACACCGATTGAGACAGTCATAGAACACCTTGTCCACCATCAGGTCGATATTATCGAAGGGCCGGTCAAACGAACAGGGGCCGCCGGCACCCTTCTCTCGGTCTACTTCCGGGACCCGGACGGCAACCTGCTGGAAGTTGCAAATACAATTCCCCTGCCCAACAACCAACAAAGAGAACAATAAAAAAGATGCAGCTTGATGCACAGATACCAGCAGGATCGCTGGCCGACAAATGGGACACCTGCAAATTTGACAATAAACTGGTCAACCCGGCCAATAAACGCAAATATGAAGTTATTGTCGTCGGCACCGGCCTGGCCGGGGCTTCTGCGGCTGCGACCCTGGGTGAACTTGGCTACAATGTCAAATCCTTCTGCATCCAGGACAGTCCCCGCCGGGCCCATTCCATTGCCGCCCAGGGCGGTATCAATGCGGCAAAAAACTACCAGAACGACGGTGACTCCGTTTTTCGCCTCTTTTACGACACCATAAAGGGCGGCGATTTCCGGGCCCGGGAAGCCAACGTCTACCGCCTGGCCCAGGTCTCCAACAATATCATTGATCAATGCGTGGCCCAGGGAATTCCCTTTGCCCGTGAATACGGAGGCACCCTGGCCAACCGTTCATTCGGCGGCGCTCAGGTCTCGCGGACCTTTTACGCCCGCGGTCAGACCGGACAACAGCTGCTGCTCGGTGCCTATTCGGCAATGATGCGCCAGGTGGCCAGCGGCAAAGTCACCATCTACTCCCGCCGCGAGATGATGGATCTGGTGATCGTTGACGGCCGGGCCAGAGGCATTATCTGCCGCAACCTGATCACCGGCAAACTCGAACGTTATTCCGCCCACGCCGTTGTCCTGGCCACCGGCGGCTACGGAAATGTTTTTTACCTGTCCACCAACGCCATGGCCTCCAACGTCACCGCGGCCTGGCGGGCCTGTAAACACGGGGCAGGTTTTGCCAACCCCTGTTTCGTCCAGATCCATCCCACCTGCATCCCGGTCCATGGTGATTACCAGTCCAAACTCACATTAATGAGTGAGAGCCTGCGCAACGACGGTCGGGTCTGGGTACCGAAAAAGAAGCACGACACCAGGCCGCCTGCAGAGATACCGGAAGAGGAACGTGACTATTATCTGGAACAGAAATACCCGAGTTTCGGTAATCTGGTTCCACGCGACGTCGCCTCCCGTAATGCAAAAGAAGTCTGCGATCAGGGTCAGGGTGTGGGCGAGACCGGTCTGGCCGTGTATCTTGATTTCCAGGAGGCGATCAAACGGGACGGGCTTGAGGTCATCATGAAAAAATACGGCAATCTCTTTCAGATGTATGAAAAGATTACCGCCAGTGATCCGAGCCGGGAACCGATGAAAATTTTCCCTGCCGTACATTACACCATGGGCGGTCTGTGGGTGGATTACAACCTGATGTCCACAATCGACGGCCTGTTTGTTGTCGGTGAGGCCAACTTCTCCGACCACGGCGCCAACCGGCTCGGGGCCTCAGCCCTGATGCAGGGTCTGGCCGACGGCTATTTTGTCCTGCCCTACTCCATGGGCAATTATCTGGCCCGGGCCGGAGCCTGCGATCTCAGCACCGGCCATAAACCCTATGATCACGCGGAAAAAAAGGTACAGGCGGCAACAGAGGATTTACTCAAAAATACCCATTCCGGAAAGAAAGGGCTGCAGACCGTGGATCATTATCACCGGCAGCTGGGCAGCCTGCTCTGGGACCACTGCGGTATGGCCAGAAATAAAAAAGGCCTTGAGTATGCCCTGAATAAGATCCCGGAAATTCGTGATGATTTTATAAACAATGTCCTGGTGCCCGGTACCGGACAACAGCTTAACCAGTCACTGGAACGGGCCGGCCGAGTGTCGGACTTCCTGGAGTTTGCCGATTTCATGGTTCGCGATGCCCTGGCCAGAGAAGAGTCCTGCGGCTGCCATCTACGCGAGGAGAGCCAGACCGAAGAACATGAGGCCAAGCGTGATGATGCGCATTTTACCCATGTCGCGGTCTGGGAATACACGGGCGAGGGGAAGGAACCCGCACTCCACAAGGAACAGCTCAGTTTTGAAAACGTCACCCCTTCCCAGCGCAGCTATAAGTAGGGATT
>CAZPXI010000085.1:0-9450 GCA_964590715.1 uncultured Desulfobulbus sp. | reverse complement strand
GGCCGGGCCGTTCCTTGCCCATGTCAAGGTGGCGTTTTTCGGGGCGCTGTATCTGCTGATGCCGCTGCTCACCTATGTCCTGTGGAAGGCTATGGGGAAGCCGTTTGGGGTCAGCGGTAAGCGGCTGTTCTGGTATGTTTTTGCCACCTGCCTGCTCTTCTATGCCGGCACGATTTTCTGCTACCTGGTCACCTTGCCGTTTGGGGTTAAATTTTTATTGGGCTTTCAGTCCGAAGACCTCAAGGCCGTCATCTCCATCGGTCGTTTTGTTAACTTTGTCACCATTTTTATTCTTGCCTTCGGGGTTATTTTCGAGTTGCCGATCTTCATGATTTTCAGTGCCCAGGTCGGGCTGGTGTCCCGGGCGGTCTTTGAAAAAAACCGGCGTTTTGCCGTCCTCGGTATCGCTATCCTGGCCGCGCTGCTTACGCCGACGCCGGATGTGGTCAATATGGCCCTTATGGGCGTCCCCCTGTATATGCTTTATGAGGCCGGTATCCTGGTGATTCGACTGTTGGGGCTGGATGGTACACCCTCGGCTCCTGTTAACCAGGGGGAAGAAGAGTAGTACCCGTTCACTGGTGAACGGGTACGAAGGCCAATCAGCCAAACTCCAGGCAATGGATACCGTTTTTCCGGAGCAGGGCGGCGGTGACCCCGACCGGGTGCCCCGGGCCGCAGGAGGGGCTGCGGGCCTTGAGCAGGGCGTGTTCTATCTGCTGGGCCCGGGCAATGGCCAGCACCTGACGGGCACCAAGAATAAAGTTGGTGGTGACGTCCCTGCCGTTTTTGTCCAGCACCAATGCCTGGCCGGCCAGCACGTCATGACCGTCTCCGCCGGTGAGATCGGCGGCGATTCTCGGGGTTGACAGCCCTCCGAGCTGCTCGGGGCAGACCGGGATCCAGTGCATTCCGTCAAGCTGCTGCAGACATCGGCGGTCGGTTTTGCATTGGCCGTCGTAACGGGAACACAACCCCACAAGGCAGGCACTGACCAAACATTTTTTTTGTGGAAATTTCGACATAAATATCTGATGGTAATAAATAGGATTATCTGGTCATGTAGGTTTCCTGACCCCTAACTCCTAATCCCTAGATTATGGCCGAACGGAAAAAACAGACACTCAGCAGCTCGGAGAAAAAAAGGTTGCATCGGATTATTCTTCTGGTCCTGCTGGTTGCAACCCTGTTGCTTCTTTTTATTCCCGGCCGCAGTTTTATGAGTTATCGGAACATGCAACAGCATGTCTCAACGCTTTCCATAGAAAATAAACGCCTGGAACAACGTAATCGGGAGCTGACTGTAGAAATCAAGCGGCTGCAGACCGATGAAGCGTACCTGGAAGAGCTGGCTCGGAAAAAATACGGTCTGTTGAAAGACAACGAGACCGTATATGAATTCAAATCCAGACGAAAAAAGAAGGATTGATATTTCTTTAATAAAGTACCGGCCCCACGGGCCGGGTACGGTCATGCTCAGGAAAAACCGGACTTTGACGAGCATCCGGACAGGGCACCGCTGGGAATAGTCGGCCTGCCCGAACCTATTCGAAAGTTGGATGCGGAGATTGTTTTTGTCACATCAAGGCTCTTGCATTTCGGGCATTTAATGGTTTCCGAGGACTGGGCAGAGGTGGTCAACACCTCAAAATGTTTTTTGCAGTCCCGGCAGACATACTCGTGGATCGGCATGGTTTCGCTCCTGATTTGCTATAATGTTTTGTAATGTATATAAAAATTAATCATTTTCCACTTGAGATAAATGTAAAGTAAGCATTGAGAACTCCGTTGTCAGCAAAAAAAAATCAACAGACCCGACAATCCGGCACCGGAAAACCGGTCGACCCGGCTGCACTTGTGTTGCTGAGCCGGCAGGTTCGGAACCTGCTCCGGTTTCATCAACAGATGGGCATCGGGAACTATCCGTCGACTGCCGGCTTGCGGAGTTTTCTGAAGCGGCGGGATACACCCTCCGCCTTTAAACGGCCTCTGAAACAGTCAGTCGCCCCTGCACCGCCGGTCCGTCAACCCGTCGTACCGTCTCTTGACGCAGTTAACACGGAAATTGTTGCGTGTAAACAATGCGGGCTTGTAGATCAACGTCTGGGCCAGATCCTTGGCCGGGGCGGGAAACGGCCGAAACTGGTAGTGGTGGGCGACTGGTCCGGGCAGGATATTTTTTCCGATGAACTTGTCTTTGGCCGCGACGAGGATGCCATGCTCTGGAAAATGATGGAGGCCATCGGTCTGACTGCAGGTGATGTCTACGTGACCAATGTGATCAAGTGTTGTCCGCTTGATGCTTCGCCGGATATGACCTGCGCCGCCAGGTGTTTTGCCCATCTGAGCCGGGAAATCGCGGCGCTCAAGCCACGTCTTGTTCTGGCCATGGGCGAGATGGCTGCGGGTCAGCTTCTGGCAACTCAGGCCCCGCTGGTTCGCCTGCGCGGCCGGTTTCATCCCTATCGTTATCCCGACAGTGCCCCGGCAAAGGTCATGCCCACCTTTCATCCCCGCTTTCTGCTGGCAAACCCGGAGATGAAGAAGATGGTCTGGCTGGATCTGCAGATGATCCAGCGGCAACTCTGATTTGAGGTTTTGTTTAGACTGAAGCCTGTTCTCTTTTTTAAATCCTTTGCCTACAGTCTAAAAGCCTAACGTCCGACGCCCTATTTCTCAGGTTCTTTCAGGGCAACCAGCCCTCTTTTGCCCAGCTGTTGAATAAATTCACTGACCGAAATTTCCGCCTCACGCTGGCCCAGCTGGTGCTGTTTTCGGAAATCGTTGCTGATTGCAAGCACGCTTTTCCCGCCGTCGATCATCTGCCAGACACTGCTGCCCATGGCATCAAGTTGCAGTTTTTTACGGATGATTTCCGGATCCCGTCCAGCTGCCGACTTGAAAAGTTTTCGTAGCCATGGTTTTGCCTGAACCGTATACCTGAGCAGAATCCCCTCTTCATTTCGTTCTTCCGAGCATTCCGGGTTGCACACTGGAATACAGGCCAGGGCGTACTGCCGATCCGCTCCCGGAGCTGTTGTCTGCGTTTTTTTTTTGGAGGGGGGCATTGTGTTCAGCACGCGGTGTAGCTGTTGCAGAGGGCTTGGAAATGGTGTGGTGCCATTGGTGTATTGCCCTGCACCTTGAGGCCGAAAATGACATTGTGTTCAGGGAGCACCCAGAGGCGGACAGTGGAACAGGCCGGCTTTCTCCGCAGGCGTGCCAGCAGATGGCGGCCGGAACCGGGAGTCTTTTGCCATTGGGCCAGCAAAGGGCTCTCTTCCTGTTCCAATGTGGCCCCGTCTGCTATCTTGCTGCCGAATGCACTTAACGACTGTTTACGGAGGAGTTCGGCTGCTGGTTTAAAGCGATAGAAGGTGAGTTTGGCCTCCGGCAGGCTGAAGAGCAGGCGAAAGCTGCCCGGGAGAAATTCGTGTTCCGTCAGCTGTGCTTCCTTCGGGAGCTCAATGGCCATGTCGAATACGCTCCACAACTGGGTCTCTCCCCGTTGCCGGGCCTGAAAGGTTGCCAGCAACCGCTCAAAGACCGATACGCGGCTCTCATCCTCTCCGTAAAACTGGAACAGCAGGGCCCGTCTGCTCTTTCGGCAGTACAGGAGCAGGCCCGTACCCCTGCCGCCCGAACCCTGCCAGTAAAACCCCTGGTGAATAAAGCGGTTGAGGTGCGGAAGCCATCTTGGAGGTGGTTTCCAGGGAGTAAGTTCGGGCTGGCCCAGGGATTTCTGCAGCTTTTTAAGGATGCCTTCAGCCTCAAACTGTCCCTTGATTTGCTGCCATTTAATGCCGAACACCGGCTGGTAATGCTCTTCAAAGAGCAGATAATCCGTATACACCGCTGCAGGGTGCCAGTCAGCCGGAACCTGCAGTAAGACCCCGTCCCAGCCGATCTGACGCCATGCTCTCTCCTCATCTGTCATGTCTGTTATTGAGGAATCATGAGCTGCCAGCTCTCCTTACTCCAGGAAGAGGGCATGTCATGTTTCCTCCCCTTTCGGTTCATGGCGCATTGCTGGTTAAAGCAGGATCGCTCAGCCTCGATCCGGTCCGGCAGTTCCAGCTTGACCGTGTTACCGATGCTCTCGTCCGGGTTTTTCAGGTTATTCTGCAGGCGCAACAAGACCTTGTTGTTGTTGTCGTCGACAAAGGTCCATTTCCAGGCCTTGACAATGCCGAAAGAATCACCGATATAGGCATCCGGTTTACCGAATTTTTTCTTGTATCTCTTGAGCAGCTTTTTGTAGAAGGCCTCGCTGGAATCTCGGTATTTCAGCTTTATCTTGACGATTTCTCCAGGTCTCTTACATATACCATAGTAGATGGTACCCTTGCGAAACCCCTCAATATCCTGAATAACCACTTGTTTGAGAAAGTTGCGGTAACTGATGAATTCGTAGTCATCAATAGAAGCGCCCAGCTTGAATCCGCCGATCGCCAGGGGAGCTTTACCTGCTGCCGTCGAGCATACGGGGATGAAGAAAAAAAAGCTGCAGAGGATAAGGATGGCTTTCATGTTCATGGCGGTCTCTATAGGTTTTTATCTGTTGGCTCGCTGTTGGCTGTCCTGCATTCTTTCCAGGCCTCCTTAGGGAGGTGATCAAGCAGGTAGTCGACCTGATGTACAAACCGGTCGACCCGCAACTTGACGATACGTTCCACTGCTAGAGGGTATTGCTCCGGAAAACGTTCGTGGATCTTAATAAAGGCCTCCCGGCTGATACTGAGCAGTGTTACGTCGGTAACAGCCTGGGCGGAAAAGAACCAGTCGAATTGCGCCAGCAGGGCCAGCTCTCCAAAATAGTTCAGCTCCGATTCGTTCAGATCCTGCAGAAAAAAACGTTGGTCGTTTCGTTCTTCACAGAGAGACACCGTTCCTTTTACGATCAGGTACATCCGGTCTGAAGGCCTGCCCTGCTTAATAATGACCTCTCCAGCACAGTATTGCTCCTTCTGGGCAAGATAAGCATAAAGCTTGAGCACTTCAACCGGTGTCTCCCGGAAAACCGGCAGACGGCGGAGGAATGTGCTGATCTCTTCAAGGCGGGCTCCGGTATCGGGCTCAGGTTGATTTGGCGAGTTCATAAAATGCTCCTTTCTGGGCCATGAGTTCATCATAGCTTCCCTGTTCAATAATAGATCCGGCCTTGAGAACAAAAATCCGGTCATAGGATGGTGTCAGGTCAAGACGGTGGATAACTGCAATGATTGTTTTTTTACCGCGAAATTTTTTTTCCACTATCTGTTGGATTCTTCCCTGTGAAGTATTGTCCAGACTGGCTGTGGCCTCATCCATAATCAGGATTCGTCCATGTTTTAAGAATGCACGGGCAATGGCCACCTTTTGTTTCTGGCCGCCGGAGAGTCTGTCCCCCTGGCTGCCGACATTAAAGTCCAGGCCGATATCGATGATCTCGTCCATCAGACGTTCTCGGCGAAATGCGTCCAGGGCTTTGTCGAGGAGTTGCTGGTTCTCCCGGAGTTCATGCTTGAGCGTGCCGAACAGGATATTGTCGCGCAGGCTATGGCTGTACAGATATTCGGAAGGGCAGTAGGCAATAAAATCCCGTTTTTGCTCATATTGCGGCAGGTCTAAGATGTTTTTTTCCATCTGCAGGCTGCTGAGTCCATGGCAGCAACTCTCAAGATCGACTTTGACAATCTCGTTGAGAAAGGTCTGCCTGGCCTCAAGAATGGCAGGCTCAAGGGCAGGGTCCATGGTGACGATGTTATGTTTAGCGGGAATAAAACGAAGTGCCAGTTTCAGGAGCATGACCTCGTCCTGTTTTTTCTGCGGCGCCTCATCCCCGAGCTCCTGAACCAGGGTGTTATATAGCTCAAATTCCCTGGATTCCATGGGGTTGCCTCGGAAGAAAAATTCATCGTCCCCGAACTCGCCAAGGAGCTCTATCGTTACCCGGGCAATGGCCAGGCCAAGACGCACAAGTTCATTTTCCAGACCGGAGCTGCTCAGCAGCTGCATGATGTCACGGTCATTGGGAATTGTTTCAACGTTATATTTATTGATCAGCGAGTCACCGAAGATCAGGTTGTCGCGGATAGTGGAGTAGTAGAGGAATTTCCGGGCATCATAGATCTCAACGCTTTTCTTGTAATCCTCATGCAGTTCATGGATGATGATCTGGCGCATGCGGAGAAATTTTTTCTTTAGAGGGGCGACCCGTTTGATGGGAATTACCGAGTTGAAACCGAATCGGAGGATATCCTCTTCCAGTCCCACATCCCGGATAACCATCATGATCCGGCGCCGGGCTGGAACGTCTTTTTCCCCTTCGGCCGAGGCCCGTACCGCATACAGCAGGTTGTCGCGGATGGTTCCGGTAAAAATGAAGGGATGCTGGGCAATCATGGTGATGTTCCGGCTGATATCAGCCTTGCTCATGGTATTGATATCAAACCCGTCCAGCAGCAGTGAACCGGAACTTACGCTATAGAGCTGGGCCATCAGCAGGGCCAGAGTGGATTTGCCGGAACCGGAAAAACCGACCAGGGCAATCTGTTCATTGGGCTCAATCTGCATGGAGATATTATTGAGCAGCCTGATACCGTTTTCCACGGTAAAACCGACATCTTTGAGTTCAATGCCCCCCGGCAGCTCAATAACGTCCCGTCCTTGGGGCAGGATGGGATGTTCGATTTCCACATCAAAGATCTGCATGATCTGCTTGTAGCGAACCTGGGCATCCTGCAGGGCCTGATAGTATTCGAGCATCTCTTTCCAGGGATCATATACCTTTTCGTAGGCCGAAAGGAAGGCAACCAGGGCGCCCAGGGTGAATTGACCATTGATAGCCAGATAGCCGCCAACCAGAAAGAGGATAAAGGGGCCTACGGACTGGAACAGGTTGTTGGCAAATTTGATCCCGTATTTGACGAAAAATAAGCGTTTAAGCAGGGAATACAGCCCCTCAATGAAACCGGCCATCCGTTTTTCTTCCAGGTCGTAACCTGCATTGGCATGGATTTCATGGATCCCGCTGATAGCCTCGTTGACCACATTGGCCATGGCCCTGGTCGTTTTGATCCGTTTTTTGTTGAGCCTGTTATAGCGTTTCTGTAGCAGGGGAATAATTATCAGCTCAAGGGGGTAGATGGAGATGGAGAGCATGGTCAGAAGTGGGCTGAGGGTAAACATGAAGCCGACAAAGACCAGAAAGCTGAGGATCGAGGTCAGGGGAATGGCCAGGGCGCCGCCGAGGAAAAAACCGATGGAGTTGAGCTCGGCGGTCATGGCCGAGATTACCGTGCCCGGCTGCATCTTTCGGTAAAACTGCAGGGGCAGCTGAAGAATATGATGGTAGAGCTCGGTGCGCAGCTCCATCAGAATCTTCTGTCCCAGTACGGTCTGAATTACGTTGATCAGGTATTTGGACAGACCGGCAAGCAGAACCGCACCGATATAGAGCCCACAGTAGAGAAAAAGGAGCTGTTCATCACGCAGATGGATTGCCTCGTTGATGATGCGTCTCTGCATCTCCAGGGGGAAGACCCGGAAAAAGAGGCTGGTCAGGATGATGGCCAGGAGCATCAGCTGGATGCCGCGGTGTTTTCGCAGGATCCAGTAAAAAAGAGAACGCCGGCAGACGGGAATGTCGCCAGAGTTTTCTTGCCGGGTCTTGGTTGCCATGTGATTTGCGAAAGTAGATATGAACAGGCTGAAGCGTATAGGAAGATTTTCACCGGATTAGGAGGAGAATGCAAGCTGAATTTTGCCGGAAGGGGAAATAGTTGAACCCTCGACTGCAGGGGCCGGTCGTGCTCTTTTTTATCGGTCTCTTTTATGGCTGGTCCATGGAAACAAAATATGATAGGTAATATATGGATTGTCCTGCGGTTCAATAATCAACAGCATTCAGGGAGAAAATATGGCCGTCCATGAAATTACCCATCCCCTTGTCCGGCATAAGCTGGGCCTTTTGCGAGAAAAGAATATATCCACCAAGGAATTTCGTGACCTTTCGGCAGAGGTCGGAATGCTGCTGACCTACGAGGCCACTCGGAATCTGCCTGCAGAACGGGTGATAATTGAGTGCTGGTCCGGTCCGGTCAAAGTAGACCGGATCAAGGGGAAAAAGATTACCATTGTCCCAATCCTCAGGGCCGGTATCGGTATGATGGACGGGGTTCTGCAGGCAATCTCCAGTGCCAAGGTCTCGGTGGTCGGCCTGTACCGTAATGAAGAAACCCTGGAGCCGGTTACCTATTTTGAAAAACTGGTCCAGGACATCGACCAGCGCAAGGCCATGATCCTGGACCCCATGCTGGCTACCGGCGGCACCCTGATCGCCACGGTTGACATGTTGAAGCAGGCCGGCTGCAAAGACATCATCGGCATCTTTCTGGTGGCCGCACCTGAGGGGATTGAAAAGATGCAGGAAAAACACCCGGATGTTGAGATCTACGTGGCCTCCATTGATGATCACTTGAATGATCAGGGGTATATCCTGCCGGGACTTGGAGATGCCGGTGATAAGATATTTGGAACCAAGTAGAAAAAAGGTAACTATTCAGGTGGGATAACGCAGTGCCAGGACAAAACAGATAAAAAACGATACAAGACGAGCATGGAGACTGGAGAGCATATGACCACCGAGACGGATACAACAAATATTTTCCGCCAAGCCATTGTCGGCGTGCAGATGCTTTTTGTAGCCTTTGGTGCCCTGGTTCTGGTGCCGATTCTGACCGGGTTGGACCCCAGTGTCGCCTTGTTCACCGCCGGCGTCGGCACCCTTATTTTTCAGGTTGTCACCCGCAGGCAGGTGCCCATCTTTCTGGCCTCGTCCTTTGCCTTTATTGCTCCGATTATCTACGGTGTCCAGACTTGGGGCATTCCGGCAACTTTGTCCGGATTGCTGGCCGCCGGCTTGGTCTATATGGCACTTTCATTCCTGATTATGGTCAGAGGGCAGGGCATTATTCACAAGGTGCTGCCGCCGGTGGTCGTCGGGCCGGTCATCATGGTCATCGGCCTGAATCTGGCTCCGGTGGCCGTGCATCTGGCCATGGGCAAGACCGGTGACGGGGCGGCTGTCCTCGTGGCCGAGGTCCCGGCTCTTATCATTGCCTTTGTCTCACTTCTGGTTACGGTTTTTGCCGTTCTGCTCGGCAGGGGCATGGTTCGTCTCATCTCCATCCTTATCGGCATTACGGCGGGGTATCTGGTTTCCTTTGTCTTTGGCCTTATCGACTTTGGCCCGGTGTTTCAGGCCCCTCTTTTTGCGATACCTGAGTTCGTCGCACCCAAGCTCCACTGGCAGGCTATTTTATTTATCGTCCCGGTTGCCATTGCTCCAGCCATCGAACATGTCGGCGATATGCTGGCTATCAGCCATGTGACCGGAAAAAATTATCTGGAAAAACCGGGCCTGCATCGGACTCTCATGGGTGACGGCCTTGCGACCTCCTTTGCCGC
>CAZPXI010000084.1:0-9540 GCA_964590715.1 uncultured Desulfobulbus sp. | reverse complement strand
GAAAACCAGGGAGGATGGTTCCAGGCGTGATATTGAGCGGGCCGACCGTCTTGCCAAGTTTGTCGACAGTAATCTGGGCATGGAAATGGATGATTTCCTGGCCCTGTTCGGCCATCAGGTCGGCCTGGATATAAAGGAGATTAAATCGTCGGGTTTTTTTCCTGTTCCCAGGATTTGTTTTTGTGTTGAGGTGACTGATCGGGAACAGGTTCAGGCATTGTTGGAGAAAATGGTTGCCGATGTGCCCGTACATCGTGCTATGATTGCAGGGGTGCCGGTTGTGTCGGTGCTTGCGGCAGGTGGCCTGATGCAGCCATCGTACGTGCTGCTCAAGGAGTACCTGCTCCTGGCCGACGGCCGCGATCAGATTGAAGATATTCTCAAACCGACCGAGGCCATGCTGATCAGGGATCCCGATTTTATTGCATTGGATATGGGGATGCAGCAGCCCAATAATATGGTCTTTTTTGCCAGGACACCTCAGTTGATTCAAGGTTTGAAAGAACTGGCATCATGGCTGGGTACAATTATAGCCATTCGTGATGAACGGGCAGGGGCCAGAAGCAAGGTTCTGGTCGATCAGGCGGTTATTCCCCTGCTTGACGGTTTGACTATGATCAAGGCTGCGGCGGTGCGGAGCTATACCGGCCAGGGGGAGATTGTCCTGCAGTCAACGATACTGCCGAAGGATGATAAGTGATATGATTTGTGTGGGTTAGGGCTACGGTTACGATTGTTCTCAATCGACAAAACGGTGCGTATATGGTTGCCGTTACAGGAATGAACAGGAGCGTGTATGGATGAACTGGTAGCGGAGTTGAAAGAACTGATGGATTTAAAAGAGACCATTGAGGTCGGCGATGTGGCTCTTGTTGCTGCTGAGGATCCAAAAATGCTTGCTTTTGCAGTCGTGACTGATATCTCACGGGATTCCAGCCGCAAGGCCGAGTGGTGGCATGTAGGTATGCAGATGTTGTCCGTTCCTTTGCAGCCGATGACCTGGACCTTGCGAATGCCCCAGATGTGCGGCCTGGAAATCTTTACCATGGGTGGTAAGAAAATGTATATGGCCCCGGTTCGAATTCCCTATGGCGCACCCCGGCCTAAACCGGTACCAGATCAATCTACAACAAAAAAGCAAAAAGGGACTGCAACGCTACGAGTTGTTAAATGATCGTCTTGACCGATAAAATGGAGGTTCTTGTTCACTGTGGAGTTCACGGAAGAGTGGCGGTTCAACTTGCGGAAATAGCAGAAAAAACCAATGTGGAACTGTGCATCGCAAGTGACGGGCGGCAGGTGAGCTGCAGCTCAATTCTGGAGTTGCTTGGTCTGGCCCTGGTTCAGGGCACCTGGATAAGTGTCCGGGTCGAGGGTGAAAAGGCGGAAGATGCGCTGCAGGCGGTCAGGAAACTGCTGATGGGAGAGCAGGCGATCTGATGGAGCCCAATAACTTAACCGAGAACCAGGGCTCCCCCTGTGAACCACAAACCCTGTTTGGTATTGGTGCCTCACCTGGTATTGTTGTCGCCCGGATACTTGTGCTCAAAAAACATACCCATCGGGTGGTCTGGAAGCGGGTGGAGCCGGATCAGGTTGACGAGGAGATCCATCGCTTTCTTGCCGCAGCAGGGCAGGCCGAATCCGAACTGCGGGAGCTGCGCAGGACTTTTGCCGGAGACCTTGCCGATGCCCTTTCGATAATTGATTCACATATCTTAATTCTCAAGGATCAGATGATCCTTGAACGGACAGTGGATATTATCCGAGAGAAAAAAATAAATGTGGAATGGGCTCTTGATCAGGCCCTGGGGAAAATCAAGAAGAGATTTGATGCCATTGCCGATCCCTATATCCGGCAAAGATACGTGGATGTCAAGAATGTGATTGACCGTGTGTTCGGGCTGCTTTCCGGTCGTGAGGATGATGCACTGACCAATATCAATGAAAAGGTCATCGTGGTCGGGCACGATTTTTCGCCCGAGGATACCCTGCGCATGCAGACGGAAAATGTTCTCGGCTTCATCACCGAAGAGGGCGGCATGACCTCACACACGGCCATTGTCGCCCGGTCGTTGAATATTCCGGCGGTTGTAGGGCTGGGTGATGTCACCCGTGACTGTGTCAGCGGGGATACAATCATTCTCGATGGTTTTTTCGGCCGGGTCTACGTGAATCCAACCCCGGACCAGCTGTGCCAATACCGTGAATATGATCGGCAGCACAAAAATTTTTCCGAAGAGCTGGCCCTGTATATTCATCTGGCTTCGGAAACTCCGGACGGCCACAGGGTTCGTCTGGCCGGTAACATCGAGATGAAGAACGAGGTTCAGAGTGTTTTGCGTTACGGGGCAGAGGGGGTCGGCCTTTTCAGGACTGAATTTGATTATTTCAATGGTGACGGAATTCCTGATGAGGATATGCTCACCGAAACCTACAGTACACTGCTCAGTACGCTTGCCCCGATGCCGGCAACGATCAGAACCCTGGACGTGGGCGGCGACAAATTCAGCCGGCATCTCCCGAACAGCGGTATTCGTCCGGGTGTCGAACGTAATCCCGCCCTGGGACTACGTTCCATCCGCTACTCGCTTCGTGAACCGGCCCTTTTCAGAACCCAGCTGCGGGCTCTGCTCAGAGCATCTGTTTGCGGTCGCCTCCGTATTCTTCTGCCGATGATTTCTTCCCTGTCTGAACTGCAGCATGTCAAGGGCATACTCCTGCAGGTCAAGGCCGAGTTGACCCGCAAGCAGATCCCCTTTGATACCAATGTTGAACTCGGTATCATGATTGAGGTTCCCAGTGCGGTTATCATGGCTGACTCTCTTGCCGAAGCTGTCGATTTTTTCAGTATTGGTACCAATGATCTTATTCAATACTCCCTGGCCATCGACCGGGGAAACCAGTATGTGGCCCACATGTATGAACCGTTTCACCCAGCCGTGCTGCGGATGATCAAGCAGACGGTTGATGCCGGTCACGGCCGGGGAATCGAGGTTTCCCTGTGCGGCGAGATGGCCGGTGAGGTGGTCAGTGCCGCTGTTCTGTTCGGCCTTGGTGTGGACGAGCTGTCCATGCGTCCATCGGCCATTCCCCATGTGCGGAGAATCTTGCGCCGTTCCAACTACAGGCAGCTTGTTGAACTGAGCCATGCGGTTCTCAGCTGTTCCGACGGTGGAGAAGTCCGCAACTTTTTGACCCGTTACCTACCGTCTACCTATCCCGAAGAGTTCGGCTGCCGATGAACGAACGGGAATTGATCAGGCGTATTAATGCCATGGCCGGTCCTGGAAGGGACCGGGCTCTACTGTGCGGAATAGGAGATGACTGTGCGGTTATCCGCAAAACCGATGAGCTGGTCCTGCTCTACACCATGGACACCCTGATTGAATCGGTGCACTTTGATTTGGGTT
Source organism: uncultured Desulfobulbus sp. (assembly GCA_964590715.1). Taxonomy (GTDB): domain Bacteria; phylum Desulfobacterota; class Desulfobulbia; order Desulfobulbales; family Desulfobulbaceae; genus DRLX01. The sequence continues at coordinate 6,127 of CAZPXI010000084.1, read as the reverse complement.
GGCATCCGCCCGAGCTGCTCGGTAAAAAGGCGGTTTCGGTCAATGTCAGTGATGTTGCAGCTATGGGCGGACAGCCCCGCTATCTGCTCTTTTCCCTCGGTCTGCCGCCGGATTTTGATGATGAGTGGGCCCTGAAGTTAAGCACAGGGGTTGCCAGGGCCTGCAAACAGTACGACTGCCTGCTCATCGGCGGTGACACCGTCTCAAGTCCCGGCGGTATAAGTCTGACCCTGACCGTGGTCGGTGAGGCCCGGGCTGAACAGGTGCTGTATCGGCATGGAGCGCAGGTTGGAGACAGTATCTATGTCAGCGGGTTTCTGGGACTTGCAGCCGCCGGTCTTGCGTTGTGCAAAAGGAACATTGAATGCCGGGAAGAATTTAAATCGTTGTATGCCGCCCATCTGGATCCCGATGCCCGGGTCGAACTGGGCAAACTCCTTGCCCGCAGCGGACTGGTGAATGCCATGATGGATCTCTCCGATGGACTGGCCACGGATCTTGCCCATATCTGTGACCGGAGCGGACTTGGTGCCCGGATTTACCGAAAACAACTTCCCCGTAATACGGCCCTGGAAAAAGCTGCAGGTCTGCTGGGGCAGAACAGTCTTGACTGGATAATCGGCGGCGGCGAAGATTACGAGCTGCTGTTCACGGTTCCCGAGGGTGCAACGGAACGGTTGCAGGAAGTGGTGGCCAATTCCAAGCATGTCTTGTATCCTGTGGGTACAATAGTCAGGGGAAAGGGGATTCAACTGGTGGCAGAGGTTGGTGGCAAGCAGACTGCGACGCCCATTGCTTACCTTGGATTTGATCATTTTTCCTGAATTACCTTTATTCTGAAACTGAGTTGAACTTCGCATGTACGAACTAACCTGGATAACCAGTCAGCTTGCCGTCGGCTACGCGCCGATGTCCAATGAAGCCCTTGATGAGATCAGGGAAATGGGCATTGTCGCGATCATGAATCTCTGCGCCGAGTTCAAAGAGCTTTATGAGATTGAGGAAAGGGCAGGGTTTGAAGTCTACTACCTTCCGATACCGGATGAGTGTGCACCTTCCATGGAAGATATGGAAAAGGCTCTTGAATGGCTTGACGAGGCGGTGTATCTCGGCAAAAAAGTTCTTATCCACTGTCGCCACGGCCATGGCCGGACCGGAACCATTGTCTCGGCCTATCTTGTCCGCCGCGGACTGGGACTGAAAAAGGCGGAAAAGATTTTAAAACATACCCGCGCCAATCCAACAAATTTCAGTCAGTGGAAGCTGCTGAGAAAATTCAATAAACAGGAAGGGGTACTGGCCCTTGCCAAGCCCCGGATGGAGCTGAAAAGCTCGGTTGACCTGAGTCCCTTCTTTAAGGAGTATGAGGTCTTTTCACGGGAACTTGATGAGGAGTTGGATGGGTGCTCCGGCTCGTCGACCTGTGGTGATATCTCCACCGATTGCTGCAAGGATTATTTCGAGCTTCAGCTGGCCGAGAGTATTTATCTGCAGAGCAGGGTCAATGCCGTGTTAAGTCAGGATGCCCGGCAGGAGGTCATGGAACGGGCCATAGAGTATCTGGGCGTCATGAAAACGGTACGGACACTTCATCGGCGTTACCCCTGTTTAATTGGAGAGAACTTTAACAGCCTTTTTTTTGTCACGGAAACCTATTGCCCTCTCTTTTTAGGTGGGCATTGTCTGGCATATGAAAATCGACCGTTTCGTTGCCGGTGGCAACAGACCAAGCTGACGGATCAGCGGAAAAAAGAGTATACAGCCATGTTGACCATTCTTTCCCAAAATATTTTCCTGGCGTTGACCGGCGTCTTCCAGCCGGATGAAAAACTGGAATTCTCCATGGCGGACACTGTCTCCGGTCGTTTTGTGCAAACCTGTTTCCAGGCGATGCATAACAAAAAGGAAAAAAAGGCGGGTGAGCAAAAACAAAAAATATGAAAGCTGAAAAAAAAGAAAAAAGGGTATTGGTGGTCGATGACGAGCGGGACATGCTCATCCTGCTCAAGAAGGTGATTGCCAAAAAATGCGGATGCACGGTACAGGTCGCCCAAGCTGGTCAGGCCGCGTTGGAGATTGCCGAGTCGTGGATTCCGGATGTGGTGCTCACCGACATCAAAATGCCGGGTATGGATGGACTTGAATTTTTGCAAAGGCTGCATGAGATTGACCAGACCGTCAGCAGCATCATCATGACCGGTTACGGAACCATTGAAATGGCGGTTCAGGCCTTGAAAGAAGGGGCCTATGATTTTTTTGAAAAACCCTTTGAGAATGATAAAATCGTCCATGCCATCGGCCGGGCCATTGAACGGACCCAACTGCTTCGTGAAAATGTACAACTGCACAACCTGCTGGTTGAACATCATAAGGAAACCGGATTTGTCGGCCGTTCAAAAAAGTTGAGTCAGGTTCTTGAGCTGTTGGCCCGGTTGGCCCCAAGTAAGGCAACGGTATTGATTCGAGGAGAGTCGGGAACAGGTAAGGAACTCGCTGCACGGGCTCTGCATGCCATGAGTAAACGGGCCGATCGCCGGATGATTACGGTCAACTGTCCGGCCCTGCCGGAACAGATTCTTGAGAGTGAACTGTTCGGCTACAAAAAGGGCGCCTTTACCGGTGCCGACCGGGATAAAGACGGCCTGTTTCTTGAGGCCAACGGTTCCACCATTCTGCTCGACGAAATTGCCGATATCCCGGTTTCCATTCAGACAAAGCTGCTCAGAGTGCTGCAGGAAAAAGAAATTCAGCCGCTGGGACAAACCAAAACCTATCCGGTGGATGTACGGGTTATTGCCTCAACCAATCAGAATCTGGAAGAAAAGATAGAGCGGGGAGAGTTTAGAGAGGATCTGTACTACCGGCTGAATGTCGTCAGCGTGGTCATGCCGAGTCTGTCTGAAATTTCCAATGATATTCCCCTGCTTGCCCAGCATTTTTTGGAACTATACTGTGAGGAGCATGGGCGTGAACATCTGGAATTTATGCCTGAGGCCCTGCAGTGTCTGCTGCGTCGTCCATGGCGTGGAAATATACGGGAGCTGCAGAATACAATCAACCGGGCCGTACTGCTCTCAAACGGTGATCTGATCACCCCCCATGACCTTATGGGGGGGGACTCGGAGGTTTCAAGAGAGAGCGGCGGACCGGTGGTTAATCAGACCTGTTTCCTCCACCTTCCTTATAAGGAGGCAAAGGAAGAGGTCCTGAGTTATTTTACCCGTTCGTATCTGGCCAATATTCTTTCCTCAAACCAAGGCAATGTCTCTGCCGCAGCCCGGCAGGGGGGCATGGAGCGGCAGGCCCTGCAGCGGCTCATTCGCCGGTTCGGTGTCGAGGCCCGGGAGTTTCGACCGTGAAAAAAAAGTCGGCCACGTATTCGCTGGCAAGGAACAAGGAGTTTTGTAATTTCTGTCCCGGTTATTGCTGCTACCGTCTGGAGGGGGCCAGTCTGTACATCATGGCCGTCGATATTAATCGTATTGCACGCCATTTCAATATAGCCGACGGTGAAGTACGTAAACGCTTCCTTGATGGAAAGTATACCTTTAAAACCAGGGAGGATGGTTCCTGTATTTTCCTCCACGGTGATCGGAGGTGCAAGCGCTGCTTGATCCACGAGGCTCGCCCGAAACAGTGCCGGGATTTCCCCTATGATAAACCCTGCCCCTATCTTGAAAGCGAACAGTTCCTTGAAGTCATACAAAAAAGAATTGAAAAGCAGGCTAAGCTCTCCATTGTAGAGTTGTCATGATCAAAGTGCCTGCCGCTTACTCTACTATCTAAATTCATTTCGTTTACCGGCTTCCAGCCTCCTTTACCTCACTTTTATGATCAACCATGAAGCGGGGCAGGGCACCGTTTTCAACCGCGTTGCCTGTCATTGCATAGACGGTTGATCCGTTGACAATGGTTATACCCGGTGCATTCTCAAGCCCGATTACTTTATTTCCATTAAGTTTCAGGGCGATGGAGTCGTTTATGGAAATGTTTGGCGCCTGACTGTGCATGACCATGTTGTCTTCAACAATGCCGACGGAGTTTTTGCTCAGGCCAATCCCGACCCCGGTTGCCCTGTATACATAATTATTGTTGATGATGATGGGAGTTTCCAGGGTTCCGGCGTTTTTGCAGGATATGCCGGGTTTTTTCTTCCCGTTGTCGTAAATAACATTGTTGCGGATAATTGGATGGGTCCGGCGGTCAATGCCGTATTTTCCCTGGGGTGCTCCGGTCTTGGCCATGATGCCGCCACCGGGGTTGTCGTGGACAATGTTGCCGATAATTGTCGCAAACGAGCCGTGTTTATTGCCCATTCCCGGGGACGGGGTCTCACCGAGGGCGGAGTCACTGTTGTTGAACACTTCGTTGCCGAGAATAAAGGGGCTGGAAAAGTGATTGCAGCCGATACCCAGGCCGACGCTGTTTCGAATAATGTTGTTGTACAGTACGGCAGAGGCCTGATACTTGATATTTGCCCAGCGAAAATCCCTCTCGGGCATCCTGCTTTCCTGGTCATTGTAGACCACATGGCTGCCGATTCCGGTGCTGCCCATGTTCTGAATAAGGCAATTGGTAATTACCGGGCCGGCACCCCGTATGTTGAGACCGTGTGCATGACCCGGGATATGGTGATTCTGCATGGGAAGATTTTGAATTGTAAAACCGTCAATGATCGATGTCCGTCCCACCCCTGGATCAAAATCAATCATGCCGTGTTTTGAGGGCTGGGATTTTGATCCGTCGATAATGGTCCGCAAGGCCCTTTTGGGCAGTTTGAGGCGGGCATCCGCGACCGCAACCTGATCATTGCCGCGGTCGGATGAATCCGAGATCAGTTTAATCCCGTCTTTCATGACCAGTTGTTCAAAGTAGGTTCCCGGCTTGACTATGACCGTATCACCGGACGTGGCCGCATCAATGGCCCCCTGAATAGTCGGGAAGTCATCCGGCACGGTGATTGTTTTGCCATTGTTGTGAAAGTTTGTGTCGATCAGAGGGGTTGCAGCTTCGACCGCAGCTGTAAGAGCAAGGGTAACGGCCTGATCGATGGTCGGCATTCGTATCGGTTCAAGGCTCTGGAGTTTGAGAACCGACTCGGGAACGCCACTCATTCGATCCTGTATTTTTCGGCGCTGCTGGTTTTTCATCTTGGCCTGCATCTGAGCCCGCATGTTTTGCTGGAATGTGGCTATATCCTCAGGAATGTTTCCCTTGCCCGGGCCACCAGCACCTTCAAACGGAGCCCCGTTTGAAGAGGAAAAACCAAGAATCAGGAACAGGAACAGGAGAATAGCAACTTTTTTTAGGAGTGTTGTTGTCGGCTGAATCATGAAAAATCTCCTTTCGGAAAGGTAGTCTGCTGCAAGCAGAATTTTTGTTCATTTGAAAACGTCGGTGTACATACAGCTTATGTATCTACAGCTTCACTGTCAATTTATTTCCAGGAGAAAGCCGAATCCTCGGGCATGGCTCAGGATCTAAATCTGCCGGGTAAAGTGATTGGCAATCTCCGGCATGTTGTTACGCACAATTCGTGGAAGAAAAAGTATGAAAAATCCGGACCGAAAAACAGTAGATAAACTTGAAGATCTGCCCAATATCGGCAAAGCCATAGCTGAGGATCTCCGGCTGGTTGACATCCATCAGCCACGAGATATTATAGGTAAAAATCCGTATCGGCTTTACAAAAAACTCTGTGCTGTAACCGGTAAAAAACATGATCCCTGTGTGATTGATGTGTTCATTGCCGTGATTCATTTTATGGAAGGAGGGGATCCTGCTCCCTGGTGGTCCTTTACAGAAGAACGAAAAAAGCATATGACTAAGAAGTAGAAGCTGGGAATGTACGGTTCTGGATTTGCAATCAGGCCGGAACGATTGCTACAGATGTTTTTCAGCAACCGGTTAAAAGGGTTGTTCTCCATTCTTGTGTGATAATGGTTATCTGGTGAGAGCCGTCCCCGCCGGGTAACCGGCATGAAATGGAGCTGGTATACTTGCTTCGTAAGCATTATATTTGTCTGAAAATAGTCCACAACGATTTATTCTTTCAGACTATTTTCATGGTTGGTTGTGGCTGTGACCTAAAATTTGGTCCAGCCATGCTGGTTTGTCTGAAAATAAC
>CAZPXI010000083.1:0-9591 GCA_964590715.1 uncultured Desulfobulbus sp. | reverse complement strand
TCAGCTATTGTGTTGACTGTGATGCAAACTTTTACAGAGGGGCAACCGTTGTGGTTGCCGGTAACAGAAGCGCCGCTGTCGATGGTGCCCTCACCCTGCTCGGCTATGCCGACAAGGTCCACCTTATCGCCAAAAAACTCAAAGTTTCAGACGAACTCATGGCGCGCCTCAAACAGAGTGAAGTGGAAGTTCTGGAATCCGCCTGGGTCAAGAAAATTCATGGAGAACATGCCGTTACTTCCATCTCCCTTGAAGACGGCTCATCTCTTGATGTTGACGGTATCTTTATCGAACTCGGCTCTAAAGGTGCCCTGCAACTTGCAACCCAGATCGGTGTTGCCCTTGATACCGAACACTTTAAATACATCAGTACCAACCGGAAGCAGGAGACAAACATTGCAGGTGTATACGCGGCAGGAGATATTGTCGGTCCTCCCTACCAGATGGCCAAGGCCGTAGGCGAAGGCTGCGTCGCAGGCATGGAAGCGGCAACCTATGCCCGCAAACATAAAAAAACCTCCAAAACGCAATAAAAAAGAAAAGGACGGGAGAAGATCAGAATTTTTTCATCTTCTCCCCGATCACTGTGGCTTTGTCGCAATGAGCCCCCTCTTCCGGATTGCAGGCAAGAAGCACGGTCATTACCCGGTCGGCGGTTCTCCAGCAGCCGGCATCTTCCAACCTTGCCAGCAGATCAGACATTTTTTTATTAAACGCCAGGCATTGATCATAGTCTGAAACTGCACGCTGGTGAAGAGCGCATGCCTTTTCCAGATCTTTCTTGATATCATCGGGAATATGTTCGGCCATATCTTTAAGAATACCGGATGCACAAAACCCATGTCATTGCAATGGCTCGGACCAGACGGACTCTTTCCGGCAACAAGTAGTTCCCCGAGCCTCTTTATTTCTTTAATCAGGGCTATCGACATTCCATTTACATCCTGCATTCAGACACATAAAGAGATTATGAAAAAAAGCACCCTCCTCATTTCCGTAGTCCTAGTCGGATTTTTTATCTTCTCTGCCGCATTCACCGCCATTTCCACCGCCTCCAACAAACCGATTAAAAAAAAGGTGCTCTACATTGATTCATATAATGTGGAATACGCCTGGAGCACTGACATTACCGCTGGAATTGAATCGGTGCTGGCGACAAGAGATGATATCGAGCTGAAGATATTTCGCATGGACACCAAACGCAACAAGTCCGAATTTTACAAGAAAAAAGTTGCACTCAAGGCCAAAGCACTCATCGATTCCTGGCAGCCGGATATTGTTATTGCCTCAGACGATAACGCCTCAAAATACCTTATTGCCCCCTATCTCAAGGGAGGAACTCTGCCCGTTGTCTTCTGCGGCCTGAACTGGGACGCTTCCGTGTATGGGTTTCCGGCGACCAACGTCACAGGTATGATTGAGGTCGCACTGTACCGGCAGACTATCGACATGCTCAGACAATTTGCAGGGGGAGACCGGATCGGCTACCTGGCCTCAGATGTTGTTACCGAGCGTAAGGCACTCAAAAACATCAGCAAACGATTTAAAACCGACTTTACGGTACGGTTTGTCAAAACCTTTGATGAACTCAAACAGGCCTTTCTTGACCTGCAGAAAGAGACCGATATGATTTTGATCCAGGAATGCCGGTCGGTACTGGGATTCAACCACCGGGAGATGGTTCAATTCGTCAATGAAAACACCATGGTTCCCACCGGCGCCCTGCAGAGATACCGCAGTCATTATGCCCTGCTCACCTTTGCCAAAGTCGGCGAGGAACAGGGCGAGTACGCGGCAAGGACAGCCCTTGAGATACTTGATGGCCGGCCGGTGCAGGATATACCGGTTGTTGCCAACAAAAAAGCACGCATTTACCTAAACATGCTGCTTGCCAAAAAACTGGGAATCAGATTTCCCCTGGAACTGATTGAAAACGCTCACCTGATAAGCGCTGAGCAGAAAAAACTTTTTTACGTTAACTCGTATCATAAGGGATACAAGTGGAGCGATGACATAGAAAAAGGCTTGTTTAAAGCGCTTCGTATCAAAGAAAGGCCCGACGGAACTTTTGATACAGCCAAGAGCGACGTCGTGTTGAAAGTATACCGAATGGACAGCAAACGGACGACATCTCCGGCAGTTATTCGGCAAGCCGCTCTTGCGGCAAAACAACTCATTGATGAGTGGCAACCTGATCTTGTGGTGACCAGCGACGACGCGGCCGCCAAATACCTGATTGCCCCCTATTACAAACAGTCCAAAATCCCCGTTGTCTTCTGCGGTCTGAACTGGGATGCGTCGTCCTATGGTTTTCCTACCCAGAACATTACCGGAATGGTTGAAGTATCGCCCACTTTGGAAACAATCGCGATGTTGAAGAAGTATGCCAAGGGGAGCCGTCTCGGTTATATCGCCGGCGATAACTTATCCAATCATAAAATCATAAAAAACCTCACACAGGTTCTAGGCATTGATTTTTCCGATGGAAAGTTTGTCTCCACGTTTAAAGAATGGGAGTCGGAATACCTGAGGCTGCAGGACACGGTTGATATGTTGCTCTGGCTCACCTGCACGGAAACAAAGGGCTGGGACAACGTACAGGCATACGACTTCATTCTTGCCAACACAAAAATACCCACCGGCGGCACAAGCGACCATCAGGTGAGTTACACCCTGCTCGGCAATGTCAAGATTGCCGAAGAACAGGGCTGGTGGGCAGGCAAGACAGCTCTGAGGATATTAGAGGGGACCAATCCTGCCGATATCCCGATCATTGTCAACAAGGAGTCAAGGGTGTACCTGAACATGGAACTGGCCAAGAAACTGGGCATTAAATTCCCCATGGAGTTGATCGAACAGGCCACCTTTCTTGAACGTCAATCGGATTGAGGAAAAAAGATACATGAGACCGAATTCGATAACCTTCAAGTTATTGTTCCTGATAGCCTGCGCCTTTATTGTTACAACCGTCAGTGTGCTGTTCATAGCGGACAGGCAGCTGACCCAAATCATTGACGAGAGCCAGGAGGCGGTCTATGCCGAAAGAATAGAGGCCATACGTGAACTTCTCCAGCGGCGGAACGAACGTCTCAATCAGACCGGTCTGGTGGAAGCCTATTTTGAAGACTTCAAAGAGGCGAGCCTGAAAGTTCTTCGCCAGACCTATTATAAACATGCCGATCAACCCATCTATCCGTTCATCGTCGACATCAACGGCAAGGTCGTCATGCACCCCACCCTGCCGGAAGGCGATCTCTCTCTGGCCCGGACTGAATTTGTCGAAAGAATGCTGACCGCCGATGCGGGAAATTTTAACTACACCTATCTCGGACAAAAGAAATGGTTTATTTTCAAACGTTTTTCGCAATGGAACTGGGTTATTGCCTATACTGTCCCGCTGGATATCAAATATGCCGATGCCCTGGAGTTTCGCAATCTGTTAATGCTCACCCTGGGCGGAATAAGCTTTTTTGTTTTGCTGGCTCTATCCATGATCGTGGTCAGATTCACCAAACCCATTACCCGGTTGACCAGATTTTCCACAGCCATGGCCCGGGGAGATCTGGATCAGCCTATAGACCTGGGAGGTTCAGACGAAGTTGGAACGCTCGCGCGCAGTTTCAGTCATATGCAGGAGTCCATCAAGGGAAAGATTTCCGAGCTTGAACAGGAAAACCGGGAACGAAGAAAGGCTGAGGAACAGCTTGTTGAGCAGAATGAGTATATAAACAGTATCCTGGAATCCCTGACCCATCCTCTTTATGCCATTGATGTAAACGATTACACGATAAAAATAGCCAACTCTGCCAGCGGCTTCATGGCCGGTACAACAAACACCTGCTACCGCCTTACCCATGCCCGGGATCATCCCTGCCGTGGTGTGCACCATCCCTGTCCGCTTGAGATTATCAAACAAACCAGAAAACCGGTTATGGTGGAGCATACCCATTTTGACACAAACGGTGAAATGCAGAATTTTGAAGTATATGCGTACCCTGTTTTTGACCGGCTTGGCAAGCTCATCCAGATGATAGAATATGCAATAGATGTAACCGGCCGCAAACAGGACCAGGCTGATCTTGCCGCAGAAAAAGAACGTTTGTCGGTGACCCTGCGGAGTATCGGCGACGGAGTTATCACCACCGATATCTCAGGCAAGATCGTTTTACTCAACCGGGTGGCCGAGGAACTGACCGGGTGGAGGACCGAGGAGGCGGCAGGCCGCCCTCTGGAAGAGGTCTTTCACATAATCAATGAGCAAACCGGGGAGGTTAGTGAAAATCCGGCGGCCAAGGTTGTCAACGGCGGCAAGGTTGTCGGTCTGGACGACCACACGGTTCTGTTGACACGGGACGGCAGCAAACGAAGAATTGCCGACAGCGGTGCCCCGATCCTTGATGCCCAGAGTAATATTATCGGAGTAGTTCTGGTGTTCAGAGACGTCACCGAGCAACTTAAAACCGAAAAAGAGTTATTGAAAGTCAAAAAGCTTGAATCAATCGGTATCCTCGCCGGCGGCATTGCCCATGATTTCAATAATATTCTTGCTGCTATTCTGGGCAATATAAATCTGGCTCTTTTCGACCGGGATCTGAACGAGAAGACCAAAAGGCTCCTGTCCGAGGCGGAAAAGGCATCGATCAGGGCCAAAGAGCTGACCCAGCAGTTACTGACCTTTTCCAAGGGCGGGGAACCGGTTAAAGAGGTGGCGTCCCTGGATGATGTCATCAGAGATTCTGCAAATTTTATTCTCCTTGGCGATAAGGTTGCCTGTAAATATGATATCCCTGAAGATTTATGCCTGGTTGACATTGACAAGGGACAAATGAGCCAGGTGATCCAGAACATTGTTCTCAACGCCGGTCATGCAATGCCCGAGGGGGGTACCATCTTTATTACCTGCGAGAATCTTGTCGCCGATGAAGGGGAGATCTTCCCCTTTGCCCCTGTGGGACGATTTGTTAAAATATCTATCCAGGACAGCGGCATCGGCATGCAGGCAAGCATAACTGAAAAAATATTTGATCCGTATTTCACAACCAAACATGGAGGAAGCGGACTCGGACTTGCCATATCGCAGTCCATCATCAACAAGCATAATGGTCACATCACGGTCGAGTCCACTCCGGGTGTCGGCAGCACATTCACCATATATCTGCCGTGCTCAACGAAGACAAAAACATGGGAGCAGGAGTCACCGGCGGGAAATACAGAATCCACCCCGTTGAAAGTACTGATAATGGATGACGAGGAGATTGTCCGGGACGTGGCCAGAGAAATGTTACTCCAGCTTGGCCATGAAGCCGTCCTCTCAGCAGACGGCGAGGAGGCGGTTCGACTTTATAAAGAGAGCCTGGATTCCGACCGGCCCTTTGATCTGGTTATCATGGACCTGACCATTCCCGGCGGTATGGGGGGCGCAGAGGCCGTACGGAAGATTACCCATCTTGATGCCGACGCCAAAGTCATGGTTTCCAGTGGGTATTCAAATGACCCGATCATGGCAAACTGCAGGGACTATGGTTTCTGTGCAGCAATTGTAAAACCATATCAACTGCAGGAGCTGGCCAGAATCATAGCCAACCATGTATAACCTGAACCCGTAACGGAAAACAAATTAGACCCGTCACCAGACAGGCGCATAGCCGTCAAGCTAAGAACAATTGGGCTCTTCTGCCGCAATGTGGGTTGGACTTCAGTCTGACAATCCTACGTTGACCGACCATCTGTCGGACTGAAGTCCGCTCCACAACGTTACCAATCCGGCCTGTTTCTCCTTAGGGCCCGCTCAGAAATAACTTCGTAGAGGTGAGCGGACATTGTGACATAGGTTGAGTCGATCTGATTGAATGAAACCATGATTGAGGATCGGCTATAGATATGTTGCAATGTCAACTCAGAATGCGAAGTTATTTTTGAGCGGACCCTTAGCTTGACGGCTATGCAGACAGGCGGAGATCCTGCTCTTTATCCAGGTTTCAGTACGCGGTTAACAACCGTCTGAAACATATCTCAAGTAGTACCCTACGGCCCATGATTGCAAATACTCATGAAATGCTGATACATTCCATAAAGCATTTCAGCGAGAATACCCCAATGAGAAGGGACTTTCTGTTGCTTTTTTTTCACAAATATGTTTAGATTCGACCTTTATAATTTCCAACTAGCGCATGATTCTTTCATGTCTGACTGATGCTTTTCCCATCAGAAGATTTTTTTATTCTCCGAAAAAAGGTTGAAATTCAACTCTATCTTTTTCGTTGGAAAGAGAACAATCTCACCGAAACACTCCCCATACACCGTGAAGGATGTTGAAGTGGTGAAGATGCAGTCAAGGTCGTCGCCCCCCATGCTTGGTGCGATAAAATTTGAATAACCACAACTTACGAGCATACAATTTTGAAAACAAAAATTCTTGTAGCCAACCGTGGTGAAATAGCCATTCGTATAATTCGTGCCATCCAGGAACTTAATTATGAGGCAGTGGCAATTTACGAAACACCGGATCATGACTCCCGACACATCCGTATTGCCAATGAAGCAGTATGGATTGGAGATGGGCCACGTTGCGACTACCTGGACATTGACAAGATTATTGACGCAGCAGTTCATGCAGGAGCGGTTGCCATTCATCCCGGATACGGATTTCTTGCCGAAAACGCTGATTTTGCCAGAGCCTGTGAGGAGGCCGGTATTATTTTTATCGGTCCATCTTCCGAGGTAATTGATAAACTCGGCAATAAAGTCATGGCCAGGCAAATTATGGCCGAAGCCGGTATTCCCATGGTCCCTGGAACCAAAAACTTAAAGGCCGGAGATGAGGGCCTGCAGGAAGCCGCTGCCTTTGGAAAACAATATGGCTACCCGATCATGCTCAAAGCAACCTCCGGCGGCGGCGGCCGTGGTATCCGCAGAATTGAAAGCGAATCCGAACTCGCCGAACAGTACCCCATCGCCCGCTCCGAAGCCAAGGCAGCCTTTAACGACGATTCTGTTTATCTGGAAAAAGTTGTAGTCAAACCAAAACACATTGAAGTGCAGATCATAGCGGACAAGACCGGTAAGACCATTCATCTTGGAACTCGTGACTGCTCTATCCAGCGCAGGAACCAGAAACTGATTGAAATAGCCCCGGCCTTTCATCTCAGTCCTGAACTGAGTGAAGAGATATGCCGGACGGCAATTCAGGCCGCACAGGCCTCCAATTACTTCAATGCCGGAACCGTTGAGTTCCTGCTTGACAGCGACGACTCCTTTTACTTCATGGAGATCAACACCCGGCTCCAGGTCGAGCATACGGTTACCGAGATGATCACCGGTATCGATATTGTCCGGACTCAGATCAAGCTTGCGCTTGGCAAGGAACTCCTGTTCGATCAGGAAAGCGTGCAACTGCGTGGCCATGCGATCGAAATGCGTATCAACGCTGAAGATCCGCAGAACAACTTCATGCCCGAGGGCGGCAAGACCGTTACCGTTTATCGATCACCCGGCGGTTACGGAGTGCGGCTTGACGGTTTTTGTTATCAAGGATTTACCATCCCCGAGGCCTATGACTCGCTGCTGGTCAAGCTGACTGTGTTCGGCTGGTCCTGGCACGAAACCGTTGACCGGCTCAGACGCTGTCTGATCAACTTTGTTATCGCGGGTCCGAAAACAACAATTCCGTTTTACCTCAACCTGATCAATCACCCGGACTTTGCCGCTGGTCAATTTGACACATCATTTCTTGAAGAAAATGAACAACTTTTTGAATATGAAGAAAACATCACCGAAGTCAACAAACTTGCCCGGCTGATTGCTGAAATTCACCAGAAAGGAAAGAATACCTACGCAGCCTGATCCAATTTTCCAGGCATCAGCTCTGAACAGAGGACTTTTGCCGACAGAAAATTCTGCTCTGTGACGGAGCGAAGAATTCTTTTGAAAGAGTACCCTATAAAACGATTGCAACGGATACAGATATGATACGTATTACCGAAAAAATGAATACCTCCACGGTGCTGGAGACCTTACGCAAGGCCGACGGATATTATATTACCAACACCGCCAGAGACATGTCTCAATCGGACTATAAAAACCGCATCCTACTGCATACGGATTTGATGGCAGCCGAAACGCGTGAAAAAGCCGGTTATTTCTCCCTGGAAATTACCGGTGGCGCTTCAGTTCATGTTGACATCCTCCGCAAACAGGTCGATCCTTTCCTCAAGCTCAAACTGCTCAGGGAAAAAATGCCCGACACCATGTTCCAAACCCTTTGCCGGGGGGTCAACCTGTTCGGGTATCGCCCCTACCCGCAAAATGTTATTCGACTGACCGTACGGGAATTTGCCAAGTATGTTGATGTCTGGCGAACCTTTGACTTCATGAACTATATCCCAAACATGCAGGCCGTGTTTGAAGAAGTGGCAAAGGCCGGTAAAATCAACGAGCCCTGTATCTGTTTTTCTACCGGCCCCGAACATACCAATGACTACTATGTCAAGAAAGTTCAGGAAATCCTGGATGTCACCGGTGATGAAATTATCCTGTGCATTAAAAACCATGGCGGACTCGGAACCCCGAAACGTATCGGTGAGCTGGTCGATGCCGTTAAACAATCGTATCCGGATCTCCCCATCCACTATCATGGGCACAATACCGACGGAAATGATATCGCCCGGATTACCGCCGCCGTACTCAATGGAGCAACCATCGTTGACGCATCCGACCACGCCTTTACCGGATTTTACGGGCCGCCACCGATCCTCACCGTTATCCAGACCCTGAAAGACTATAATAAGGTTGCCATCGGCATTGATGAGGATGCGGTGATTGAATCTTCAGATGTCATTCGTGATGAACGGCCCTATTATGCCCAGTTTGAATCGCAGATTAAAGGATTCATGCCCACCGTCCAGATTCACAAACTTCCCGGCGGCGCCATGGGCTCAAGCCTTGAACAGGCATCCAAGGGTGGCTTTCTGGACAAAATGCCCGATATTCTCCATAAGGAACTTCCAAAAGTCCAAAAGGAGCTCGGCAACTACTGGAGCGTAACCCCGGGTTCACAGATACTGTGGACTACTGCGGTCTCCAACGTGCTTGATGGTGATCGGTACGGTAACTGTTCCGGCGATTTAAAGAACCTGCTCCTTGGCAAATACGGGCCCTTTCCTTTTTACAGGCCGGCCGACTGGATTTACGAAAAAGCCTTCGGTCCAGACTGGGAGAAGATCCTTGAAGAACAGGGCGGGGTCGAAGATATCGAAGATATGGATATCGAAAAGGAACGGACGACCCTGACCGAACGACTGGACAAGGAACCCACTGAACAGCAGTTGGTCACCTACCTGCAGCACCCCAATGACGCGGTCGATTTCTTTAAATTTGAAGAAAAATTCGGCCAGTCCTATGTGCTGCCCCCGTCAATCTTCCTCAGAGAAGGTGGCTTCCAACTCGGTGAGAGCCTGGTTTTCAGGGACAACGACGGCAAAGAACACATCATCGAAATCGGCCCGAGCCAGCAGGCGGATGATGGTGAGACCAACGTATACCTCAACGTTGACCATCACCAGAGAGCCTTTATTATCGAGGCTGAAGCACAGG
>CAZPXI010000082.1:0-9775 GCA_964590715.1 uncultured Desulfobulbus sp. | reverse complement strand
CGAAAAACCAGCGTGGCTGGATCAGGCTGGGCACCGCCCCATAGCCGTCAAGCTAATGAAAAATTGTCCTTGGCAGATACAAAAAAGTAGGGTGGGCACAGCCCACCAAAAAAGCTGCCGAATCCAGCTGGACTCTATACGCAGCAACGACCTTTCGGCGAAGCAGCGATTATTGCACCTCACTTCCTGCTGGTGGGCGGTGCCCACCCTACAAAAAACTGGTTATCACCAAGGTGAAGGCTACGGAAAAAAATCCTAATGTATGCGCAGTAGTTGGCCTTAGCTTGACGGCTATGGGCACCGCCCACCAATATTTCGCAGGATTTAACGATATCCTCAGAAAACTGCAAAACGACACGACGAATAAAAAAAATGCTCAACAAACACCATACGTTCGAGGCCGATTTTCGACAAAATAAAACAAACTTAAACAGGGCTTGCCTCATTTTTAACCCGAAATCTCCTTTGCAAAAATAATGCAACCTACTGAAAAATTTTTCATACTTCTCTTTATCGCTCTGTTCCTTTTTCAGGCCAATTGTGTCCTGGCTGAAAAAAGTGCCGACAACGAAAGTGGAAAGATCAGAATATCGACTCTACGCTTTGGTCGTGAGGATCTACTTGTTGCCGACAACTGTGACGAGGCCAGGGAGTGGTATGATGAGGGGTTACGGCTCTCCGACGACTCTGAGCGGGAAGCATATTACTACAAACGAGCGGTTGATCTTTGTCCCGGGTTTGTCGCCGCCCACAACAGGCTTGCAGAGGTATACAAAAATCAAGGAAAGTATATTTTAAGTATTGAGCAGTTTGAACAGGCACGTATTCAGGCGCTCTCAAGCAATCAGTTTGCCGGCCGCTCCGGATCCAGGGCATTATTTCTGGAATCGGTCATAAGCCTGGGGGAAATATACAGAATCCAGGGGAAGTACGAACGTGCAGCGCAGGAATTCTCCAAGGCTCTGCAAATGGCCCCCGACTCTCTGGCCGCACAGAACAACCTGCAGTACGTCTATAAACGCATGCATCGTTATGACGATGTGCTCTCTCCCAACAACATGATGCTCGTTAATGCACTTTTCACCAGAATATCAGGGCTGACTCGTCCCAGGGGTACGTTTAGATTTGACGTCCAGTATCACACCTGGAACCAGACCGGGACCTTGACTGATGAAATGTTTGACGACGAACGAATCCAGCTGAGCATCCCGCCATCTGAGCGTAAAACAGAAGTCAAGGAGCTTATAGCTTCAATACGCTATGGTCTGACCAATGACCTGACCATCGGCCTTATTCCTAAATATTTCTCAAGAACTCTTGACATTGAACTTGCCGCCTTTGGTGTCGTGGAGACACCGACGGTTAAAGATTTCGGAGATACCGAGCTCCTCTTGAAATACCATGTCTGGGGTGAACGCAACAGGCACCTCTCCGTCTATACCCTGTTCAACCTGCCCACAGGTAAGAATATTCGGGTTCTCGGCGAGGAACCATTAACGCGATCCGGTCAGGACATGGACGGAAACTCCATTATCGAATATCTTGAGTTTGTACGATACATTCCCTTTGGTTCAGAGAGTTACGACGTGACCCCCGGGCTGGCCTTTACCCTTGGCCTTGATCCGGTTATACTGCAGAGCAACATGCAGTATAGAATCACTGACGGTAAGTTGATCGGCGACGAATTCCTCTTGAACGGTGCCGCTATGTATCGTGTCAACCCCAGCGTAATCGCCTCTTTGGAGATGAACTACCGCTGGCGGGCGGATGTTAAAAGAAAACAGCAGGTTATCACCTATGCACTTCGTCCAGATTTTATCCTCCAGGAGAGGATCCCGGCCGGCGCGGTTGTAGTGGATACAGATTACACGGAATTTGGAGGGCACACACTCTTCATCTCCCCCGGTATTCAGTTTACAGTGGCCCGCGGCGTTATGATTGAATTCGGTATGCAAATCCCGGTTATCCGGCAGTCGGAAGGGGTGACGGAAAACATCATCTATCATATGGGCCTCTCGGTCATGACTTTTTGACATCTTTTTATTTTTAAGATGATGCGCTTTTCTCTTACTTTCAAATCAATCCGCCCAAAGACATGGGTTCCGTCCCCGGGTCCCCTGCTCTTGTGCCTTCCCCTGCTGCTTGCCAATAGCGGCTGTAGCAGTCTTTTTTTCCATTCAACCCGCAAGAACATCAACATTGAAGAAGATCATTTTACCATAGAAAAAGAGGTCATTATTGCAGAAAACACCATCTACCAGAACAATCGCTCAGGCCTGCGGATCCGGGGCAACACGCCGGTCTCTGTAACAGATTGCGACATCTATCAAAATGGGCGGGCCGGTATCAACCTGGAGCAGTCGGCTGAAGTCGCCATTGAAGACAGCAATGTCTTCAAAAATAAAAACAGCGGAATAGGCGCCAACAATGCCTCAAAAATTTATCTCAAGAACACGATGATCCATCAAAACCTGAACGGCGGGATACGCATCAGGCAGGACGAACGTGCCCACCAGCTGTCCACCTATGTCGCCTTGAAACAGAACAAAATATTTCTTAATGAAGAGGGGGGAATCGATGCGGTTGCCGACACACCTGGCCCGATCGAACTTATCGTCTTTGAGAATGAATTCTACCGTAACCGCAAAACCGGCCTCAGAGTTGAGGGCAATGTGCACATGATAGCCGGAAAGAACGGATTCTACAGCAATGGTACTGCAGGTATTGCCTCCTACTTCTCCGGCGGGATGGCGCCGATGTTTGATATCTATCAAAATAAAATATACTTTAATCTGGGCTCCGGGATCTTTGTCCAGAGCGGCGTTACAGGAAAAACAGGTATCAGCGACAACCTGATATACAACAACTACCGGGCCGGTATCGCGCTCGGTCTCTTAAATCAACCTGAAAATGAACAGGTAGATGTGGAAGTGTACCATAACACCATTGTCGGCAACGGCAGCAATGTAGAGGGGGCGGGAATACGAAACGACAGCGGCCGAGACGTCAGGATCAAGAACAACATCATCGCCTATAACTTTACCACCGGAATCATGAGTGATGGCTGCGGTGGGTTTTCCTACAACCTCCTGTTTGCCAATGGAGAGACGTCAAACGTCAAACCGGACTCGGAAGATTTTTCCTATTTAACAGAAAAAGTTCAATATTCAGGCTGTTCCGGAAAACAGTGGGGTGATGTGCTTGCCCAGCCCCTGTTTGTCAATCCCGACCGGTATGACTTCTCCCTGCGGGACGATTCACCGGCCGTAAATGCTGCCGATGTTATCCACTCAGCCTACTTTGACACATTTCCGAGTGCCGACATGGGGGCGACTCTTTCTCCTTCTCCGGCCGGGTCAACTCAGGAACAACAATGATCCTCAAGAGTACAACTCAACAACAGGGATCGAACTTTTCCGTCAAGGTCAAATTGTCCCTCAGCATCATCATATTCTCCGCCCTTCTGTTGCTTTCCGGCAACAGCCTGGGAGCCGACAGAACCAAAGAGCCGACAGGGTCCGGCAAGCAAACGGACATGCGCCTCTATCCGGACAAAGAAAAAAAATTAACCACTGAGCAGTGCATGCAGTGTCATCCCGACATTGCCGCTCTCCTCAGAACCGGAAACTCCATGCACGGCCGTGTGCAATGCAGACAATGCCACCTGCAGTTTCACACGTACAAGGCTGGTCAAACGGACTACAAAGAAATTCTGCCCAAATGTACCCGATGCCACGAACATCCCCATGGTGAGGAACTGGTGCAATGCAGCAGTTGTCATCAGGAAGCCCACTCCCCGCTCGCAATCCCTGCAAGTCGTGCCCTTTCCCAGGGGTGTTATATCTGCCATCCTGCACTGGACAAGGAGATGAAAACTTTTTCAACCCGGCACACCGACCTCTACTGCACAGCCTGTCATCATACAAAACACGGCTATATCCCCTCCTGCCTGGAGTGTCATCAACAGCATACCGGAACCGTACCGACACCGGGAACTATGATGCCGAGCACGGCACCGCTGGACCAGTGCCTCTCCTGCCACCCTCCGCACAAGGCCCTTAAAGTCGCCTATCCCGACACTACTCCAAATTCGGTCTGCTCCTACTGTCACCGCAAGGCCAAAGAGATGTTGCAAAAAAGCAACACAAAACACTCGGCCTTCCAGTGCACAAAATGCCATCCCGATAAACATAAAACCATCAAACGGTGTAAAGAATGCCACGGAAAGCCCCACCCCGAGGCGATGCTGAAGAAATTTAATACGTGCGGCGGCTGTCATGGTGTTGCCCATAGCCTGGTGCTGTAATGTCTGCAAAAAGAGACATGATTATCATCCTGTTGACGTTCATCACGACCTTGTGTGCGGCATCGATTGCCGTATCACTTGCCCGGGCAAATGATTATGTCAACAGACAGTCGGAATATCCGGTCCAGGTACCCGACACCGGACAGGTCCGATGCTACGATAATCATAAAGAAATCCCCTGCCCCGGACCGGAAGAACCTTTTTTTGGTCAGGACGGCAGCTACTCGATCAATGCACCGGCCTATGAGCTGAACAATCAAGACGGGAATGAGACAATTTTTGACAAGAACACCGGTTTACGCTGGCAGCGTACATCGGATGGAATACAAAGAACATGGAGCGAGGCAATAGACTACACCGACAACCTGAAGCTTTCGGGCTTTAGCGACTGGAGACTGCCGCAAAAAAATGAACTGCAGAGTATCCTTTCCTACGGGACGAATCCATCCCCCTTGCTGCAACCGGCCGAAACAACGGAAAGCAACGCTCCCCCGCCGGGGAACACCTGTTCCTGGACCTTAACCACCCGGATCTTTCCCAGCCTTTATGCCAAGGTACTGTGCCCGGGTGACAATCAGGGGGCAATCCGCGATAAATATGAAAAGAACTACGTCTATGCCGTGCGGGGCCCGGCCCTTACCTATGGAAAATTTCAGGACAACGGCAACGGCACGGTTACCGATCAGATGACGGGTCTCATGTGGCAGTCCATGGAGATCAGACCCAAAAAATGGCAGCAGGCACTTGCCTACTGCCGCCAACTTGATCTCGGCGGCTATACAGACTGGCGTCTGCCGACGATCAAGGAACTCTCAACACTTGTGAACGAAAGTCGGATCAACCCTTCAATCGACACGACCTTTTTCCCGGGAACCCGATCAGCCTCCTACTGGTCGAGCACGACCTTTACAGGACACCCTGGGTTTGCCTGGCACGTCCGTTTTGACAACGGCCTGGAATATAACGGAGGCTACAAGGGCCGGCGTTACTTTGTCCGCGCCGTAAGGGGTGGACGGATTGCAGCAGCACACCCTCTCCCCTCCACCCTTCCCCGACCAGCCCGGGAAGTAGAAGGGACAGAACTCAAAAACATGCCTGCGCCTGAAAGAAACAGCAGGGACATGCTGGAGCCTTATCCTCTGGATCCAAAGGCACAGTATAAATAAAAAAACCACCCCGGCCGGGGTGGTTTTCCTCTGCCCTCAACCTATATAAAACTGAGCTTGAGCGCTAATCAGAAAAAAACTCAACTGAACTATTTCTTTTCAGCAGCCTCCTTGGCGGCATCAATGAAGTCCTGTTTGGTCAGATCAAAGGTTGTCTGATGTCCGGAATCGACTTCCACAACAATAGTCATATCATCCTGAACAGGGGGATCAAAACTGAACAAACCCTTCTTGTCGGTTACGCCCTCCAGGAGCTTCTTCCCATTTTTATCAACAACCAGAATTTTACCATTCTGCACTTTTTTTGCCCCGCCTCCGAAAAAGGCCTCAACGTTGACCCGATTATTCTCCACATAGCACCAGAGAACAACAGAGTGGGCGTATGCCGAAGCGGCAACCGAGACAAAGAGCAGCAATGTGGTCAGAAAAAAAACAGTCCGTCTGGAACACAGAGAACCGGATGTAGTGCTATTGTGTAACATAATATATTCCTCCATAGAGTTTTCGCTTATACTTGTCCCTGACCGATGCTCCCCTTGGACAGCAAGGGCTTAAGCAGCAGAGAGCCATAAAATAACACACTGGACACAAGAACAATCACCGCTCCGCTCGGCACTGGTATGAGACCGGAAAGCAAGAGTCCAAGAGCGGTACTGACAGTTGAAAATACAACACTGACCCAGACAAATTGACGAAGATTACTGACGACATTCTGGGCCGCTGCAGCAGGGACCACAACCAGAACCAGGACCAGCAAGGCCCCAATCAGTTTGAGACTTGCCACGACTACAATAGTCATCAGGGTGACAAAAATATATTCGAGCGCAACCGGTGACAACCCACGGGCCTTGGCCAGGATTGGATTAAAGCCGCCGAGCATCACCCGATTAAAGTTATAGGCAAAGAGGATCCCGACCACCACGGACGCAACAGCCAGAGTGATCAGGTCGGTATCATTGAGGGTAATCAGGCTTCCGAAAAGGATACCCTCGACCTGATGAATATTAAACTGACTGGTGACCACAATCATCATAATAATACCGATTCCCAGGACCTGAGCCAAAACCACACCAATAATGGTATCATTGGAAAGGCGGGAACGGTTTTTGACAAAGGTCATCAGCAGGGCAACAATCAGACAAAATCCATACAGACCGGCATAGGTCCCGTCAACCGGTTCACCGAACAGGAGCCCTATTGCCACCCCGGACATCGCGGCATTGCCGATTGTCTGGGTGAAAAACGAAAGTTTTTTGGTAATGACGACCGTCCCCATGGCCCCAAGTAGAGGGCCGATTATGATGGCAGCCAACAGACCGCGAATCATGAAGGTATGCTCAAAAATCGACGGCATATAGCCAGCCTTTGCCCAGCCGCTGATTATCTCATAGATAAAATCCATAATCCCTCTCTTTGCAGACCGGATCATTTGTAACGTTTACAGCCTCGACAGAGGCTACCCTGATATAAACAGCTATAAAAACTTTTTGAAAAACTCCCCCGGAACACATCCATGGAGGAGCTACCTTTTTCAATACTGTAAAAAGATGTTTTTTTACCATCACGAGGCCATTGGGGCCACATCGGGCCGTACGTTAATCAAAAGATCCGAGAGACTGAGATCATCTGGAGAACCATCAAAGGTAACGGTCTGGTTAATCGCGGTCACTTGATCGGCAATACGCAGTATTGTCTGCATATCATGGCTGACCATCAGGATAGAGTGGCCCTGACGCTCTTTCAAGTCAATCAGCACCTGCTCAAACTGCCGCGCCCCAACCTCATCGACATTGGAAGCCGGTTCATCAAGAAGCAACAGTTCAGGCTTCGGGACCAGGGCCTGGGCAAGCAACACCCGGCGAAATTCTCCGCCTGAAAGGTAGCCGACCATCCGATCGATAAGCTTTTCACATTGCGTTGCGGCCAGGACCTCCAGTATTTCATCTCGCATGGGCTTACGCCGACTTAAAAAAAGAGGGCTCTTGCGCAACATGAGAAAGAGAAAATCAAAGACCGTCATGGGCACGGAATGGTCAAACTCAAGCAGTTGAGGCACATATCCAATCCGACCATTGTCACAGAAGTGAAACCGTACCGTGCCCTTGTGAGGCATTCCACCCATAATACTGCGAATCAAGGTAGTTTTCCCGGCTCCATTGGGTCCGATGAGAGCATGTATCCTGCCATATCCGACATTCATATTGATATCACGCAGGATAGTATTCCCCCCCAAGGTCAGGGAGAGATCCCTGATCTCCAGGAGGTTCCCCTCATAACTCCCAGCCATACCGTTCCTTTGTCCCATTATTTCTTCTTATTTTTCTGACCTGTTGCAGCATCGGTAAAGGCCTGGACGATATCATCCAGATTCTTTTGCATGGCCTGTTGAAAATACTCCTTGGAATACTGGCCATTGGAAATATGTGACAGTTTATAGATTCGACAGCCGGTCTCTTCATAGATGATATCAACATATTTCTTTTTGTAATCGAGTTCGGCAAAGAGGACATTGACCTTGGCCCGCTTGATCCGCTTGATCGTATCCTGCAATTGACGGGCATTAGGTTCGATCCCATGGCGAGGCTGAACCACGGCGGCGGTTTCGATCCCCAACTCTTGAAAGAGGTAGGCGTAGCCATCATGGACGGTCGCAATCCGCAGCTTATTGAGATCCAGTTTATCAAGCTTGTCCAGGGTTGCCGCCAACATTTTACGCAGCTGTTTGGTATAGATTCGGGCATTCTTTTTGTAAAGAAGTGCATTCTCCGGGCATATCTTGCCCAGTTCCCGGGCAATCATTTGAATCTGCTGAATCGCAATGGTAATCCCTATGTAGGTATGACTGTTATAGACCACCTTATCGGTTTCACCGTCCATGGAGTAATGCTGCCCCCAGGCCGGAAGTAAGGGTAAGCCCTTGGCTGTGTAAATAATATGCAAATTTTTATGGTCGGTGGCTTTCAGCATCGGTTTGATAAATTCGTCATGACCGATCCAGTTGACAACCAGTACATCCAGCCCCTGCAGGTGCTTGAGGTCATCGGGCATGGGCTGATAGGTATGGGGATCCGAACCGGGAGCTATCACAGGGGTGACCACTGCTGTATCACCGACAATATTTTTGACCCAGGAATAATAGGGGTGCAGGGTTACACCGATGTTGAGCTTACACTTTCCAGCCTGTGCATTCAATGCCGTGAGCGGCATAAGTGCCAGAAGGGCGAGCATGCACCATATGCTTTTTTTTATATTCTTCATAAAGATATATCCTTACAATGAGATTATAGCTTAAAAAATACCCTCCGCAGCAAAACGCTTTAGAGGGAACGATTACTTTGCAGCATCTTCGACCAAAGAGGCTTCGCCATCCCCACCCGGAGTGAATCCGGGCTGCACAAGCCACTTCCATCCTTTGGCAATCAGAGCTGCGGCTGGATAATCTACGGACTGAGGATTCATCCAGACCTGAGCGGTATAACGTGTCGTGGAATCGTTATCACGGCCGATGTGAGGATGGGGGTGATCTGTACTCTGCAGATCAATGATCCGCAGAATAAAGCTGTTTTCCAAAGGATCGCTCCCCTGTTTTTCTTCAGAGCCCACATCTTTATTAATCCCGTAATAATCAACCCAGCCCTGGTGGATATAACCGGTCCAATGGAACCCACGCAATCCCACCGGAAGGAAATTACTCGCAAACGGAGGCAGAGCCTCATCTTTGAGTTCCGCCACAGTCGGCCACTTACCTGATTCATCCCGGAGATCCTGAATATCCGCTATCGTAGACAAAAGGGAACGATACAGAATCGGGGCCTGGTTTTTCAAAGTAATATCTTTCACCTGATAGGCGGGCAGAGTCTTAACCTCCTTGATGTCGGAAGACAGAAGAAAAAAACGAATTCCCATAAGCAGCATAATCAATAAAATCGCCCCGGTCAGGGCCAAGGCTTCTCGTCGGGCAGCCAAAGGGACAACCAGAACTTCCCGATAGACTTTGGCGGTAATGTGCTCTTCAACCATGGGGTATTCTCCACTCTCACTTCTGCTGCGACTCAGGTAACAGGGTTATGGAAACAGGGGGATATGTACAACAATGATATTCGACGATATTTAATCAAGAATATCATTTCCGACTCAAGACTTCTATCGTTTTTTATTTCCTGCAGGACGATCAAACCTCATCCATCAAAAGGAGAACACGCTGAAACATCCTGCAAGAATAAAGGGATAAACCAGCATGGCTGGACCAGGTAAGCGGAGCAAAGCGCAGACTCCGGGTTTACAGGTCACAGCCACAACGAAC